>CAIJOU010000948.1 GCA_903822375.1 Candidatus Hydrogenedentota bacterium | reverse complement strand
TCGGTTCCGGGGCGGAGAAGTAACCGTAGTAGTATTCCGAGTCGTTGTCGTGGTTGCCCAGAATGGGGATTAGCGGCACGCGCGTGTTCAGCGGGGCCATGTTCGGGAAGAAATGCTGCATCCAGTGTTCCTTGATCCGGCCGTCCGTCACGAGGTCGCCGCCCAGCAGCGTGAAACAGGGCCGTTGCGCATAGGCATTCACAGCCAGGGTGTGCAGCGCTTCCGGGTTTGCCTGGGTGTCGCAAAGCACGACAAATCCGAAGGCCGCGTCACGTTCCACGGCCGTGCCGAAGGTGAAAATCTCGCTCGCGGTTTCGCTGCCAGTGGCATCGCGCGAGACGGTCTGGTAGAAATACGGCGTACCTGGTTCAAGCCCGGTCAGCGCGACCTCGTGCAGCGCACGCAGACCCTCGGCCCCGGTTTCTTCCGTGAGCGAAACCTTGCGGCCCCAGCGTACCAGCGACGTCGCGGGCGTGTCCGTCTCCCAGCGCACGATGATGCCGTGTTGCGTCGGCTGGTTGAGATAGGGCCCCACAACCATACTTAGGCCCGATGCACCCGTGCTCCAGATGCAGGCGAAAACGGCAAACAGAATAACCCCTCCGCGGATTATTGAAGTACGCATGGTGCTTGGTCCTTGCTTGAAAATGACGGTTACTTCTCGTGCTTCTTGACGGCAAGCCAGCCCGGCATTGCCGCAGACGGGGGAGTCTGGACAGCCCAAACTCCGCGAGTCGCCGGGAGCATAGGCGGTGTCGGTTAGAAATTGGTGAATCCGGCGCGAAAAGGCGCAGCCCCCGTCCCATATGCCGCTATCCGGAGGTCTTTCCCGACCTGCATTGGGCGCAGCGCTCGCGGAACGCCTTGTCAAAGGGGTCGATCTTTCCAAACCGGTCGATGCGAAACGGTGCCGGGTTATTGGTTGGGCGCATTCCCAGCGCCAGTTGCGCGACCATCTCCCCGATGCCTCCGCATGCCGCGATTCCGGCACCTGAGCAGCCGGTTGCGGCAAAGAAGCCCTCCAGGCCGGGCATGGCACCCAGCGTGAACAGGCCGTCAGGGGTGTACGACGACAAACCCTCCACATAGTGCGCGATCCCGATGCCGTCGATGCTGGGAAAGAAACGCCGCAACGCATCACCCCCCTCTTCCAAATAGCCCCATCCCATGGGTTCCTTGTTGATAACCAGCTCGCCCATGCTCCCGGGAAGACCGCGGGGATCAAGGCTCACGCTTTCCCGCTCCCTGAGTCCAAAGAGGAGGCTGCCCACCTCCGGCCGGGCGTAGGCACGGGCATCGGGCAGGATCACTATGGGACTGTGCGCGGGAAACGTCTCATAGGGCTCTGTGATCCAGTAGTGGCTCCTCACCGGCGCCATGGGAAGTGCCACGCCTATCTCTGCGGCAAGTATGGCGGACCATACCCCGGCAGCATCGATCACGATGGGACTCGATATGCGCCTATTGTTCGTGATGACGCCGAGTGTCCTGCCCGAAGTGGTTTCAATATGCAGCACGGCCTCCTGTTGCAGAATCTCAACCCCCGCCCGGCGCGCGGCCCGTGCAAACGCCTGCGCTAGGATGCAGGGATCAATGAATGCATCCGTGGGCACATAAAGACAGTCCGCATCAGCGTCATTGACGGCCAGCCAGGGTGCCAATTCCCGCGCAAGACGGACGGAGATACGGTCGCAGCATATTGAATAGGTCCGGCTGACAACCGCGGTCAGGGCCAGTTCTCGCTTTGATTCAGGCGAGACGGCGATGTACAGGCTGCCCACCCGGCGAAGCCCCAGGGACTCCCCGAGCAGTGATTCCAATTCGGCGACAACCCGGTATGTCTCCTGCACCAGCGGAACCGTGCAAGCTTTGGTCCGCGCCTGCGTGAGCAGGCCGGCGGCCCGGCTGGTATTTTGCTCGGCAAGAAGCCGCCGCTCGACCAGCACCACCTTTCCCGTTCCCAGTTTGGACAGGTAATAGGCAACGGCCAGACCAAGCAGGCCACCTCCCACAACCACGGCATCCGAGGTGACAATGTCTCTCTTGTCATTGACTGACACGGCGCACTCCTTGAAGACGGCAATTGTTGCCATGGCCGGGCCACGAGAAGAAATGATCCGGCAAACGGGCTTTCATGTTGCTAATGTTTTCTGAACGACCTTGGCGTAATCTTGCTGGAACGTGACGGGCCGAAACGGCTGTATGGCGGGTCTCCCCCGCCTTTGTAGCAATGCGATGCCCGCGCGCGGCGGGTCATTGGAAGAAAGGATAGAAGATGCGTGTTCGGAAACTGTTTGCTTTGCTTGGTGTGGCAATCATGCTGGAATCGGCATGCAGCGGCGCCTGGGGGATAGACGTGATCGCCCATCGCGGGGCGCGCAACCTCGCCCCTGAAAACACGCGGGCAGCGGCAGAAAAATGCATTGAGCTGGGCGTGGACTATATAGAGGTTGACGTGGCACCCAGCAAAGACGGCGTGCTGTACAACCTACATGATTTCACGGTGAACCGAACCACGAACGGCAAGGGTGCCCTCGCCTCCTTGAATTCAAACCAGGTTGACGCGCTGGACGCAGGGACTTGGTTCGACGCCGCTTTTGCCGGCGAGCAAGTGCCCAGGTACGACACCTTCCTGCCCTGGCTCAAGGGAAGAGTCAAGATCAACTTCGACGTCAAGTTTGCCGATTTGGGCGCATTGGTCAAGCTTGTTCGCGACAATCATCTGGAAAAGGACGCGTTCTTTCACTTCACCAGCCCGGCCATGGCGATCAAGTGCCATGATCTTGCGCCTGACTTGACGATAAAGGTGGACGTCTCCACGCCGGAAGAGGCGGAGCGCGCCGCCACGGTCTACCACGCCAATATGGTAGAAACGGGACTGCCGTCCCTGACCCCGGATTTTTGGGCGGCTTGCCGAAAGCACGGCCTCAAGGTCATTTGTTGTGCCCAGTCCAATGACCGCGAAGAGTACCTGAAGATTATCGACAGCGGTGCCGACATGGCCATGGTCGACAAGGCCGATCTTTTCGTGCAGGTGCGCGGGGAGAAACGCTAACGCTAAACGCCCCGCTGCCGCAGGGTTATAGCCGCTCGGCCGGAACGGACGATACTGTCCGCGACGGATATCCCCTGCAATCTACTGAGGCTCCGGACACCGCGTCGGTGGGCCTATAGCCGAAGCGCTCAAGGCGGCCGTAATTGGCGGGCCTTCGTCCGTCAAAGAACCCGCATGCGCGGTGGTAGCGCAGGTCCTGCATCCACAAACGCGTCATCTCGTGGTCGGTCGCAAATCGCCGTACGGTCTCAATCGGACGGGAAAGCAGGTCGGCCAGGGGGCCGAACAGTTCCGACAGGTCTCGGAAGCACTCCCAGTCGCACTCCGTGCAATGCGGCTTCTGGGCCGGATCCGTTGTGTCCAGTTCACGGAATTTCCCGCAGGACTCCAGTCCGCGGTAGCCGCAGGGGTAGGTGTCGCCCGTGGCCGCGTCGATGAAGAAGTAGTCCACACCGCCCCGGCACGCGTTCGGGGTCTGCCATCCCTGGCCGTGAAAACGGGACAGGGCCAGCAGGGAACACAAGGGCGTGAACACGCGGATGCGCGCGCGAAACTCCGGTATGATGTCCTGAAGCGTTGAGAACAGCAGCGCGCGCTCTTGCCGCGAGAAGCGCACGACATCGTCTGAAGAGGTTGCCGCGTACACGGCGGCAAGATCGCCCGACCCGGCCACCGTGTCGTCGCACATCGGGTAGCATGTGTTGGCCATGGTGAAACCGAGGTCGATTGCGTGGTTGTAGAACCGCCGCAGGCCGGCGGCGAGTTCGGCGGCGAACCCGCGGCAGTCAAACGGCCCGGAAGCGCCCATGTGCGGCAGTGGCGCGCCGCCCAGGTTTCGGTTGAGTCCCAGATTTGCCGCGGGATACAGTCCCCGGGCGTGGAATTCCGGCAGCGCCTTTCGGATGCCCGCCGTGACGTTCGGAAACCCGCGCATGCGCTCGTGCGTGTCAGGCCGGGCCGAATCGATGCTTATCCAGAGATTTCTCACGGGCGTCGCTGCAAGAGTGTCCGCGAGACGCCGCACCCGGTCCAGAAACCCCGCTTCTCCGTGGCGCATGAACAGGAACCCGTTCGTTCCCGTGCGGATGTACGGGATGCCGGCGCGACCTGCGTGATTGATCATGGCCGTCAAGTCTTGGAGTCGCAGAAACGGCTCGCCCCCGGTGAACGAGATCGCCTGCACGCCCCGCGCGGCCGCAGCGTCAATGAGGCGTTTTACTTCGTCCAGCCCCAGGTCCGACCGCTTGAACGCCGCGGTGGCGCGCATGCCGCACTGGGGGCACTGCGCGTTGCAGCGATCAGTCATCTGCACGATCAACTGGCCGGGAAGTCTTCCATTGGCCATGCGCCGCACACTATCCAGTGCATGCAGGACTTGCATTGGCTCACCGCTCCTTTCCCCCGGACTCCCGCGAACAGGAACCATCCGGGAACCGCATCCTGCGGCAAGGTTAACATCGCCCGGTTAGCCCGGCGTTAACCCGCGGCGGGCAGGTCATGCCCCGCGGCAGACCGCCCTGCACCGCTAATCATGCGGCAACAATTGGATGGTAGATTGCGCGTTAAAGTGATGTGGTCCTTGGTCCGGATCAACCATGGCGGGTCCAGCGTATGCGAATTGATCTACATTGCCACTCGAAGCACTCCAAACGATCCACTGTGTGGCTCATGCAGAAACTCGGCTGCCCGGAGAGTTTCACGGAGCCTCTGGGCCTGTATCATCTCGCCAAGCGCAGGGGCATGGGCGCGGTCACCATCACCGATCACAACTCGATTGACGGCTGTCTGGAAATCGCGCATCTGGACAATGTCTTCGTGAGCTGCGAGTACACGGTCTACTTCCCCGACGACCGGTGCAAGGTTCACGTGTTGGTCCATGGAATCACCGAAGCGCAGCACGCCGACCTGTCAAAGGCGCGCGAAAACATTTTCGACTTTGTTGCGTATGCAGTCCGGCACGGCCTCCATCACACCGTTGCACACCCGCTCTACGCCGTCAACGACAGCCTCAATGCCGGCCACATCGAAAGGCTTGTTCTGCTGTTCAAGAACTTCGAGGTGAACGGCGACATCCATCCGGCCATGAATGCGGGCCTGCGCGCGGCACTGGGCCACCTGACGCCGGCAACCATCGACCGGCTGTCAAACGAACACGGGATCAGGCCGGCATTCCGGGAGCCGTGGCTCAAGAACATCATCGGCGGGTCCGACGACCACAGCATGCTGCGCTTTGCCACCACGTTTACGGAGGTGGACAATGCTCATTCCATCCGGGAGTTCTGGGACGGCGTGGAGCAGGGTCAGGCGCGCGTGACCTGCGAAAACGTGACCCCGCAGGTCTTTGCACGAAGTATATACGGGATCATGTACCAGTTCTGCAGGAACCGTTTCGACCTTGACCGTTACCGCAACAAGGACACCTTTCTGCAATTCCTTGAACGAATGCTGCAGACAGTCCCGGAAACGGCCGAGCCTTTTTGGGGTCGGTTGAGCCAAGCCCTGGCGCGCATGCGGGGACCACGGCGCAGTCCGGCGGCGAACGCCTCGCTGCTGGAACTGGTGCGCTACGAGGCCGATCGGTTAATTCGCCATGACGCGCAGCTTGCGGAAATGGTTGCCCAGGGCGTTCGCCCCCACCATGATTTGAACGCCAAATGGTTCGAGTGCGTCAACCAGGTGTCAAACAACATGCTGGCCCACCTTGGCCGCCATGTTTTCGACCGCGTCCTGCACGCCCGCCTGCTTGAACTCATGCAGTCTATTGGCTCTGCGGCGGCGCTGTACCTGATGCTGGCCCCATATTTTGTGGGGTTGTCGATTCTTTCAGGCCAGGCCGAATCCTGCGTGGCTTTGACGCAGGGCATCGCGCCGCAACCGTCCGCGCGCAGGCGGGTGCGGGTTGCCCATTTCACCGACACGCTGCATGAGGTGAACGGGGTCGCCCGCACGCTCCGGCAGCAGTTGGCCGCGGCGCTTGCGCTGGGGAAAGACTACACGATTGTGACCGTGCTGCCCGAACGCCAAGCGTTTCAGCGCGGTGTGCACGCGTTTGGCGCGGTGGGCGCATATGAGCTTCCCGAGTATTCGGAAATAAATCTATTTTACCCGCCCTTCCTGCAAATGCTCGACCATTGCTACCGGGAAGGGTTTACCCACATACACATTTCCACGCCGGGCCCGGTCGGTCTTGCGGGGCTCGGCATCGCGCGCATTCTGGGCCTGCCGGTTTCGGGCACCTATCACACGGCAATACCGCAGTATGCGCGTGTGTTCACCGAAGACTCGCACATAGAAGACCTCCTCTGGAAGCTCATGATCTGGTTCTATGACCAGATGGACAGCATATACGCGCCTTCGGAGGCAACAGCAAAGGAACTTACCGGGCGCGGCATCAGCCCGGACAAAGTCCGGGTGTACCCGCGCGGCGTGGACATTGAACGCTTCCATCCGTCAAAGCGCGATGACGGGGTGCGGGCGCGGCACGGCGTCCCCGAGGATGCAACCGTAATGCTGTACGTCGGCAGGGTTTCCAAGGAGAAGGGGCTGAACTTGCTCGGCCAGGCACTGAAGAGGCTGAGCGGGTCCCCGGACGACTTGGTTCTTGTGGTCGTGGGGGACGGGCCGTACCGGCTGGAGATGGAAAAGGACTTGGCGGGCCTGCCCGCCGTATTCACCGGTTATGTCGAGGGGGACGAACTGCCGGCCCTGTACGCGGCATGCGATTTTCTCGTCTTTCCGAGCGCCACGGACACCTTTGGCAACGTGGTGGTCGAAGCGCACGCGTCGGGAATCCCGGTCATCGTCACCGATTCCGGCGGGCCCTGCGAAAACACGCTGCACGGCGAAACCGGCCTGATTTTCGAGGCGGGAAATGCGGAATGCCTTTCAAGGGCTATTCACGTGCTCGCCTCCGATCCGGAGTTGCGCAGACGCATGGGCGTCAAAGGGCGTGAGCACGTCGAGGCGCGGGGATTTCAACGGCAGTTTGAAAAGCTATGGGACATGTATGTTGGGGGTCTTCCCACCACGGCAAAGGAGCCTTCCCAGACCCCGCCCGGACTCAGCCTGCTTTCGGACCTCGTCGGGCCGCAGGACCTGGCCTCGGTGCTGAAGGTCGGAAGAACTGCCTAGCTCTTGCCCAAGTAGATTTCCTAGACAGAGCGCCAGGGACACAGCTAGTCCGACGAAAACTGGAGACACCATAATGAAAAACGGAAGTCATGCCAAAGGTTTCACACTGATAGAACTGCTGGTGGTCATCGCCATCATCGGCATACTCGCGGCAGTCCTGCTCCCGGCACTGGCACGGGCGCGGGAATCGGCCCGCCGCTCCTCCTGCCAGAACAATCTCAAACAGTGGGGGCTGATATTCAAAATGTACGGCAACGAGGCCGCGGGCGGAAAGTTTCCCCCGATGCTCGCGCGCAACGGCCGTCTGCCCATTTACACCGACCGTGACACCGGCCAGCAGGGACTGGCGTACAACAACAACGCGTTCATCTCCGCGGGTCCCGACCCGCTGAAGCTCTATCCCGAGTACCTGACCGATTCCAAGATCTGTTTCTGCCCTTCCGACGCCGAGAGCGGTCCGTCCGACGCCCTCTTGAAAGACGGAACAAATGCGATTGGAATCCTGTGTACCGACGCCAATTACTGTGCCGGCGGGGTGCAGCAAAGCTACGCCTACCTGGGCTGGGTCATTGACAAGGCTGACTGGAACGCCCAAACGCCGAGGATGACCTTCCCCGGCATTGACAAGCTGCCTGCCTTCGACGCGCCGACCCAGTTGGTGTCGGCCGTTATGAACGGGATCCTGCCCGGCTGGCTGAGTCCGGCCCAGTACGACCCCGCGACGCTTGTTGACGCGGACATCGAAATAAGCGGCGGTCAAACGCCCCCGGCTGGCAACGGCGACACCAACACCTGCTACCGGCTCCGCGAGGGCATCGAGCGGTTTCTGGTGACCGATATCAACAACCCTGCGGCGTCGGGCAAAGCGCAAAGCGCGATCTTCGTGATGTTCGACCTGCTGGGTACGGAAACCCGCGCCTTCAACCATGTTCCGGGTGGTTGCAACGTGCTCTACATGGACGGGCACGTCGAGTTCGAAAAGTACACGGCCACCGGAGAGAAAGCCCCCGTGAACGCGGGCGTCGCCAACATCATCGGGACCGTCTTCAAGTTTCTCAACAATTAGGCCCAAACGATCCGTCACTTGCATTGCACCAACAAGGAGATCAGAGCATGGGCATTGTGAAAGCGATGAGCAACACGGCGTTTAGATACATGCACACGCACAACCTCGTCTACAACACCTGCTGGGAGGACCCGCGCATCGACCGCGTGGCGCTCGACCTGAACGAGAACGACGAGGTGCTGGTCATCACCTCCGCCGGGTGCAACGCCCTGGACTACGCGCTTGACGGCCCCCGGCGCATTCATGCCGTGGACATGAATCCCCGACAGAACGCCGTGCTGGAACTGAAGCTTGCCGGCATTCGCCGCCTCGACTATGATTCCTTCTTCCGCATTTTCGGCAGGGGCAGGCTGGACGACGCCGACCGGATTTACGGTGAAAGGCTGCGCCCGGTGCTGTCCCAGTCCGCGCGCGAATTCTGGGACAGGCACCTGTACTACTTCTCCACGGGTCGCCCCCGTAATTCCTACTACTTTCATGGCACAACGGGGTTAATAGCGCGCCTTATAAGCCGGCATCTTGACGGCAAGCCGGAAGTGCGCCTGGGTGTCACCCAGATGTTCATGGCAGACAATATCGAGCGGCAGCGCGAACTCTACTACGGTTTCATCCGCAACGCCATCTGGACGCCCATAATGCGCCGCCTGATCTGCACGGACTTTGCACTCTATCTGGCAGGCGTGCCCAAGGCGCAGCGCGAACAGGTCGAGCGGCACTTCCCCGGCGGGGTTGCCCAGCTCATGGAGCAGTGCCTCGACGCTGTTTTCGCGGAACTGCCGCTGAGGGACAATTACTTCTGGTGGGTCTATTTCGCGGGCGGCTACTCCAGGCACTGCTGCCCGGAATACCTCAAGGAGCAGAACTTCCTGCGACTCAAGGACGGACTGGTCGACCGGGTCACCGTTGCAACGGACACGGTCGAGGGATACCTCCGCAGGCACCCCGGGCAGATTTCCCGTTTCGTGCTGCTGGACCACATGGACTGGCTGGCCTCGCACCGGCAGGACTGGCTGCAGAGCGAGTGGCAGGCCATCGTGGACAAGGCGGCGCCCAACGCGCGCGTGCTGTTCAGAAGCGGCGGCATGAAGGTCGACTATGTCGACCCGCTCATCGTGCAGACCCCGGGCGGTTCCCGCCGTGTGGGTGAAATGCTGCGGTACAATCACGAACTGGCGGCCGAATTGCACGCGCGCGACCGCGTGCACATGTACGGGTGTTTCCACATTGCCGATTTCGCGGCCGCGTAAAAGGGGGCGTCCATGAACATTGCCGGCGACATGCGGGTCTTGTATCACATCGTGCGCGGTTCGTCCGGAGGAAACAGCCATGCAGAACGCCTTGAAGGCTTCTATCGAAACCAGGCCCGCGACTATGACGATTTCCGCAGGCGTCTCCTGAAAGGGCGGGAGGCAATGCTGTCGCTTGTCACTGCGCCCGAAGGTGGCGTTTGGGTGGACATGGGCGGCGGAACAGGCGCAAACGTCGAGGCGCTGGGCGAAGAGCGCCTTCGCGGGCTGAAAAGGGTCTACATCGTGGACCTCTGCCCGTCCCTGCTGGGCCAGGCCCGCGAAAGGATCGCGCGCAACGGATGGCGCAACGTGGAGACGGTCGAGGCTGACGCCACGTCGTTTGTTCCGCCGGAGGGCCGGGCGGATCTCGTGACCTTTTCCTACTCGCTCACCATGATTCCCGACTGGTTCGCCGCGATAGATCACGCATGTCGGCTTGTTGAACAGGGCGGCCAGGTGGGGGTGGTGGATTTCTACGTTGCGCGCAAACACCCAGAAGACGGCCGGCTGCGCCATCCGTGGCGAACGCGCGCGTTTTGGCCGGTATGGTTCGCCGCCGACAACGTGTTTCCCAGTCCGGACCATCTTCCCTACCTGCAGAAACGGCTCCTAAGCATCCACGTCCTGGAGCGCCGGGCACGCGTGCCGTACATGCCAGTGGCGCGCGTCCCGTTCTACATCTTCGTGGGACGGGCAAACTGAGGCTGGGGGAAGTGCTGCGAAATTCGGCCAATGGCCAGGGCTGAAGAGGTTGCCGCTGTTGCTGAATGAACTGCGGCAGTCGCAAGGCGCTCTCTTTGGAGAGATCCCCTCGCAATTGCTTGGTCTACACTCAAGGGAGCGGGAAGGCTGTCCCGTTCAATGGGGATCTTCTCTCAGAACCGGCCGCTGGGCATTGGTTGGGAGCTGTCAATCGGGACAGGAATGGGGAAAGGCGCGGGCTTCGGCCCGCGCCTTTCAGTCACGCCTTCCCGATTTGTCGTTAGAATGAAGCGGCGATCATGCCATAGGTGTTGGCCCAGGGTGCGTTGGCGGGGAACTTGCCATTCTTATCGTACTTGTTGAATTCGCAGTGCCCGTCCATGTACAGCACGTTTGCTCCGCCGGGGACATGGTTGAACGCGGCCGCCGCGCCGGGCGTGCTGCTGACGCTGTCCCAATAGACGGGCAGGCTGGATTGCGCCATTGCGCTGCCTGCGGCGTTGTTGATGTCAGTGATCATGAAACGTTCAATTCCCTCGCGCAGCCGGTAGATGGTCTTGCCGCCGCCGTTGCCTGAGGTGGTGCCACCATTAATCATGGATGCCATCGGGCTGGAGGTGACATCAATGTCGCTGTCCAATAGACTGCGGATGGCGGCGCCGTTTGCCGCAGGGCCGCGGCCAAAGGCACCCCCGGTGAAGAGCGGCAGGGCAACCGCCAGGATTTGTGAGGGACCCTGCGCACCGGCGGGCAGGGTGACGCCGAGCAGACCGCTTACGAGGGTGAGGTCAGTCGTGAGGTAACTGCCGTCGCAGCGGTCTATGACCCACCCGAAATATTGGTAATGGTCGGATATATTGTCCGCCTGACCCTTGTAGGGACTGCTGCACACCTGTCCCGGCTTGTCGCCGATGATGGCTATCGCATCCTTTGCCGGACCCGCATCGGGTGCCGATGGGCAAACCAGCACCTGCCAGTCCGTCAAGTATTCAGGGTAGATGGCCGTGGGAAGCGGGCCAATCTCAGGCTCGTCCTGCGAGGTGCAGCCCGCCGCGATGCCACCCGTACCGTCCGTATAGTAGGGGGAAATGCCCTGCATCGGGGGGAACTTGCCGCTGCCCGCCTCATTGTTGTACATCTTCAGAACAACGCCCATCTGCTTCAGATTGTTCTGGCAGCTTGAGCGCCGTGCCGATTCCCGCGCCCGCGCGAGCGCTGGCAGCAGAATCGCCGCCAATATGCCGATGATGGCGATCACCACCAACAGCTCAATCAGTGTGAATCCGTTTCTACTCATTCGCATGTTTCTTCTCCTCGTTCGTTGTTTGTGCTTTAAAAAGTCCGCTTCAATGGGTCAAGAAAACGGCCTGAACAAGTGCCCAAGGCCAAATTAGCCGGTTCTTTAGTTGTCAAAACTCGTCACTCTGTGAACCCTGGGCGCCGGGTGATAATCCATGAGCTGAAAGGTCGCGTTCTCCAAAGCGTGGATGCGCGCATACAGCGAAGCGGAGGAGGATGCCTCGGCCAGGGTGCCCCAGAAGGAAATGGACTGGCCTTCAACGCCGAATTTCCACAGGGCGGCCCGGTCCGTCTCCGGCAGCCTGCCATGCTTGTCACAAAACGGGGTGATATCCAGAATAGGCTTCTTCATCTGTTTCTCCTATGTCGTAATCGACATGTGTGGCATTATTGGGATCTCGAAATGGCGTGGACGATATCAGCCAGAGACAGCAATTGCGGGATACGGCGACGGGACCTCCTGTATTTCTGGAAGGCATACTTCTCGTCAACCGTGATGCGATCCCCGCGTTTGCAGTTGCTGCAAAGTTGTTCGGCCAGGACCTCACTCTGCGGTTCCGTATAGCCTAGTGTCATGTAAAATACCACCCATTGGCGCACATGGCGTCGGTCGCGCACAACAGGCGGACTCATTTTTCCCGGGCCTCCATGCCCCACTGAATTCCCGCACCCCACGCTCATGCGTTGGCCCTTTCCAAAGCCGCCAGAGTGTGCCGGGACACGGTGCCCGCCGCTGTCCTTGGAAGGCGCTCCATCAACTGCATTTCAACAGCGAGACAAGCCTGCTTTAGGCGCACATTGCAGTGGACCTGAAATTGTTCACGGACAGCAGGCGTGTTTTTTCTCAAGACAACGAAGGCATGATAACGTGCCGTTCCTGCGAATACGTGCACCGGCACAACACATGCCTCCCGCACGTTGGCGCATTCCTTAAGTCGGCTCTCGATCTCACGCATCAGCATAAGAACACCTGTCCTTTGGGCCTTTCCAGCCTCCTCCGGCAGAGGAATCGCGTGTAGTTTTACCACCGGACCGTTAGCGGGTGATTAGCTTCGGCGTACTCTTTGCAGTCAGGCAAAGGGGGCCACTTCCATGGCTAACGCATCACTAACATTTTCCCGGCATGCTATTGAAGCCTGAACCCCTTGTACGCCTCGCTGGGCTGGCAGAAAGAGGAGCGAATGCGCGTGTGGATCCAACAATATCTTGAACGTCGGCCGTCGATTGTGTTGACGGTCTGGGCGGTTGCCACGTCGTTCGCCACGTACTTCTGCATGTACGCGTTTCGCAAGCCCTTCGCCGCCGGAATGTACTCCGGACAGGCGGCGTTCGGCGGGATGCTGGAACTCAAGACCGTGTTTGTAATCAGCCAGATTATCGGCTATACCCTCTCCAAATATGCCGGTATCAAGGTTTGCACCGAAGTGAAAAGGGGGCAGCGACTGGGTTTCCTGCTGGGCGCGATAGCCGTTGCCGAAGGCGCGCTGTTCCTCTTCGCAGTACTGCCCGGGCCTTGGAAGATCGCCGCTATTTTTCTGAACGGCCTTCCGCTTGGAATGGTCTGGGGTTTCGTTGTTTCCTATCTGGAAGGACGACGCAGCTCGGAAATTCAACTGGCGGGGCTCAGTTGCTCCTTTATCATCGCCAGCGGCGTCGTCAAGGACGTTGGACGCTGGATTCTGGGGCTCGGGGTATCTGAATACTGGATGCCTTTTGTGACGGGACTGGCTTTCCTACCCCTTTTCCTCATGTCGGCGGTCCTGCTTGACGTGCTGCCCGAGCCAAACACTGCTGATGTTGCGGAGCGCGTCCTGCGGCGCCCCATGACCGGACAGGAGCGCTGGAACTTTATCCGTCGTTTTGCCGTGGGCCTGTCCATGCTGCTCGTGGTCTATTTCGCCCTGACCGCGTACCGCGATTTCCGCGACAACTACGGCGTCGAACTGTTCAAGTCCCTCGGGTACGGTCAGGCGCCGGCGGTGTTCACCCGCACAGAGTTCTGGGTTGCCCTGGGTGTGCTGGCCACGCTGGTCCCCCTCTCGTGGATACGTGACAACCGCATCGCCCTGCTTGCGGTTTACGGGCTTCTTGTCGGGGGATGCATTCTTGTCGGCGTGAGCAATCTCATGCTGGAGGCGGGATGGATTAGCGGCCTCACCTGGATGATTCTGGTCGGGGTCGGCGGCTATCTCGCATACGTTCCCTATGGCTCGGTGTTGTTCGACCGGCTTGTGGCAGCGACGCGCACCGTCGGGACGGCCGTCTTTGCCATTTACGTTTGTGACGCGGTCGGATATACCGGTTCCACGGCTTTGCAGCTTTACAAGGACCTTTTCCAGGCCAGCGCGACACGCCTGGACTTCTTTATCCAATTTGGCTATGTCATGTCTGTTTTCGGCGTCGTTCTACTGATAATAAGCTATTTGGACTTCGCGAGAGCGGCAAGAAAGGCTGAGGCGCCGGAGAGTTCTTTCAGTGAGTTTGCCTGCGGCCAGTCGGCGGCGTGCGCCATGCAAGAGGCGGACTGATCCCGGCATGTTGTAAGATTGCCCGATAGCAGTATGTGTGTCCCAATAGACGGGGGTCAGCCTTGGCATGTCAGAAGAGTCTTACCGTAAGAAGTGGCCGCTCCACAACCGAATCTTGATCGGGTTGGTGGGTGGTGCCGCAACGGGTGGAGTTCTCAATGCCTGGCTGGGGGACGGGGCTGGGCCGCTTCAGTGGTTCACCAACCAGATTACCGAACCTGTCGGACAGTTGTTTCTGCGTCTGCTGCTGATGCTGGTGGTGCCGCTGGTGTTCACCTCGTTGACGCTGGGCGTGGCCGGCATTGGCGATATTCGGCGCCTCGGCCGGGTGGGGGTAAAATGCTTGGGTTACACCCTGGTGGTCTCTGCGATATCGGTTGGAATCGGCTTGGGTCTTTCCAACGCGGTGCGGCCAGGGGAGCGGATTTCGCCTGAGGTCAGCCGGCGGCTGCAGGAGCGGTACGGCACTGAGGCGCAGGCAAAAGTCGCAACCGCCAAAACAGCAGCGGACTCATCCGAGGCACCGCTAATGACTGCGGTAAAGATGATTGCCCCCACTAACGTCGTCCGGTCAGTCTCCCTCGACCCTCCTGACATGCTGGGCCTGATGTTCTTCTCGCTGTTTTTCGGCATGACCCTCACGCTCATCGGTGACAAGGCCAATCCAGTCATAGCGGTTCTGGAGGGGGTGTACGAGGCCGTGTCGAAGGGAATCGGGCTTGTGATGCATCTCGCGCCCTACGCGGTGTGCGCGCTGCTGTTTACCATGACGTCGCGCTTTGGATTCGGAATGCTCATCAGTCTGGGATGGTTTGTGGCCACAGTCCTTGCCGGATTGGCGATACACCTCTTTGTCGTTTACTCAATTTCAGTCGCCGTGCTGTCGCGCATTTCGCCCCTTGAATTCTTCCGCCGGGTAAAGACGGTAATGATCACGGCCTTCTCCACCTCCTCGTCCAACGCGACCCTGCCGACCGCGCTACGCGAGTGCGAAAGACAGTTGGGGGTGCCCCGCGACATCAACTCATTTGTGCTTACCGTCGGCGCAACTGCCAATCAGAACGGTACTGCTTTGTTTGAAGGTGTCACTGTGCTGTTCCTGGCGCAGGTCGCGGGGGTCCATCTGACGCTGGGCCAGCAACTGATGGTTCTCTACATGGCCATTCTGGGCGGAATTGGGACTGCCGGTGTTCCAGCAGCCTCGATACCCTTCATCGTGGTGGTTTTGTCTACCGTCGGCATCAATCCGGCCCTGATTGCGATTGTCATCGGCGTTGACCGTATCTTGGACATGTGCCGCACTGTGGTCAATGTTATCGGCGACCTTACCTGCGCAACCTACGTTGCGCATTCAGAAGGCGCCCAATTGATGCCCGAGACGGTTCCGGCCGAGGAGTGATGCAGGTCTACCCGGATTGACAGGATGGGGAAATCATACACAAACGGTTCCGGCCTGTGCGTACAAGTGTCTATCCCTGTACTTCCACTTGTCCTGTGGGGCAAGCATGGTCACTTGCTTCAAAGATTACCATGCGCGGCATTCTGCCCCGCCTCTATCTCGTAGGGAAAGCCGGGCGGAACTTCTGACGTCATCCTAATCAGGGACTAACCTGCATCAGGCATACTCAAGTACGGGTCAACAACACACCCAAGAATCACGCATGATTCGTCTATTATCAGCACTTCTCGGCGCTTTGAGCGACAAGAAGAATGACCACAACTGGAGGATTTGACAAATGCCCATGGGCTACTTGATTGATATGGATGGCGTCATCTACCGGGAAGGTGAAACCATCTGCGGCGCGATAGATTTTATCAATGCTTTGCGCACACACGACATTCCGTTTATGTTTCTGACGAACAACAGCCAACGGACACGACGGGACATCGCCACAAAACTGTGTCGCATGGGCTTCAAGGTCGAGGAGCGTCACATATTTACCTGCGCGATGGCAACTGCGCGTTTCCTTGCAGCCCAGAAGCCCGCAGGAACGGCGTATGTTATCGGCGAAGGCGGCTTACTGAATGCCTTGCATGACAATGGCTACGCGGTAGTTGACCACGATCCGGATTACGTTGTTGTGGGAGAAGGTCGAACGATAAGTTTTGAGATGATTGAACATGCGACTACCATGCTTCTCAATGGCGCGAAACTGGTTGCCACGAATCTTGACCCCAACTGTCCGACACCCAAAGGCATGCGGCCCGGCTGCGGCGCTATTACAGCCATGCTGGAGACAGCCACGGGCGTAAGAGCGTTCAGTGTCGGCAAGCCGAGTCCCATCATGATGCGCGCCGCCCGAAAGGAACTGGGCTTGGATGCGGCTCGCACAATAATGGTCGGTGACACGATGGAAACAGACATACTCGGCGGTGTCAACATGGGCTATCGTACAATACTTGTGCTGACCGGCGGGACCCGCCGAGAGGACCTGGCGCGATATGCCTATCAACCCGATATCGTTGTAGAGTCTATCGCGGACTTGCTGGAGCCTCGGTATTTCGGCGTCTATGAAGCAGCCTAAAGTAGTAAATATCCCCCGGCAAAACCGGGGCTGTAATGTTGTGATCCGCTCAAAGCGGATATGCGGGATTGCTAACACGACCTCCCTCTTTTGGGAGCCACGCTTTGGTGTTCACCAGTCACTACGACAGATTCAACTGGGCCAACGGCTTGTCCTGCGTCTCGTGTTTGCGGATATACCCGCGCATCATCTCATCACCCTGCCCACCTGTGAGATAAGGCAGTCACACGCTCAACAGTGCTGCCCGACGAAAGTTCGCTTTTTCTTTCCATATCTTCATATGCTTGGACTACGCGGGTGGATAGCGCTTTTGATTTTGACATATAGTTATGGGGCAGAATGACAGTGTGCGCACAAGTGAAAGGGCGCGGACTAGACCTCTTGTGTAAGAGATGACGAAAGGAGACCGTGTAAGATGCCCAGGAAGAAGACAGCCGAGAAGAATGATGTTGTTGCTAATTGGAAGGACAAACTTCCAACCTGTTTTGGCTCGGAAAATCATCGGTTTGCCGGCAACGCCCTTGAAGAAAACGACGCTTTTGAACTGCTTGCGGAATTGAGGAAAGAGGGTATCGCCTGGCGTGATGTTAGAACCGGGATCAAGGAGTTCCTTGCCAGCCAAGGCAATGGTACCAAGCAGATGGAAAAACAGATGGACCGAGTCAAGAAACATTTCCGCCCCTGGCTCAGTTGAGCGATCTGCTGTAGGCAAAGAGAGCAACTCTGCACCTAATCTGCTGCATCGGCATGTGTGATGCTGCTTGTTGGATGCGTTTGTTGTTGGGCGGCGTGACTGCAACCTGAAACTACCCTACATAGCGATTGCCGGGACCAGGAAAAGTATGCCGATTATCCACAGTCTTTATCGCGAAGTTGGAACCGTTCACATCAACCACGCCAAGTGTACACAGTGGTGAGTGCGCGAGAAAATGCTCAGAAAACGTCTTGCGCGTGGAAACGGCTGCCTTGATGCCGCCGAAGATTCGCCCTTCGGCTGCATCGTGTGCGGCCATCGCATGATGGCATGTCCACGAAGAAGCCTATGGGTAGGCAAAAACATACAGCACAGGAAATGATCGTGCCAGAAAGCAGTGTGCGGCGAATAGAATACATCGACAATCTTCGAGTGTTTCTAACTGCGTTGGTTGTGTGCCATCATCAAGCCATCGCGTTTGGAGCGCCGGGTGGATGGTACTACGTCGTGGCCGCGCCCAAGGATATTCCTTCTCTAGCGATCATGACCCTTTTCGTTGCGGTGAACCAAGCGTTTTTCATGGGGCTCTTCTTCTTTATGTCGGCCTATTTCACGCGAATGTCGCTGGCCAGGAAGAGCATGCCCGGCTTTGTGCGCGATCGTCTTATGCGGCTCGCCATCCCGTTGATGGTCTACTATTTCATCCTCAATCCAAGTGTGGTGTATCTTGCACAGCTTTTCTACGGGCGCATCCAGCCCGGGTATCTCCGTTTTATGGCGGATAATCTTCCGCCATCTGTTGGATGGGGGCCAATGTGGTTTGTCTTTTCACTTATTATCTTCACGTTCGTTTATCTGATTATCAGGAGCATTGCATCCGGTGCAGGGCGGCCACGCAACCTCCCGCTGCCTGGCAACCAAAAGGTGTTTGCGTTTGTCATACTTATTGCCGCGATCACCTTCTGCGTGCGGCTAGTTTGTCCACTGGACACGGCGCTTTTCGGTTTGACAATCGGATATTTCCCTTTATACATTTGCATGTTCGCTTTCGGAATTTGGGCGCACAAGTACAGATGGCTTGATGCATTGGACAGTGCCCAAGCAGATCGTTGGTTTTGGGCGGCGATTGCACTCATTCTTGTCCTGCCGGCAATCGTCTTCCTTGGTGGAGGATTCGAGGGCAAGGGCGATTTATTTCGCGGAGGATTTGCCTGGCAAGCGTGTGCCTATGCCGCATGGGAGCCGGTTGTGTGTATCGGAATCACCATGAAACTGCTGGTGGTGTTCCGCAAGCGATTCAACTCGATGAACGCATACGCCAAAGGTCTGTCCAAAAGCGCGTATACCGTCTATATCGTTCACCCGTTCTTTGTTGTAGTCGCCACAATGCTCGCCAAAGACTTGCCGTTACCGCCTCTGGCATTGGTCCTGATTGTTTGTCCCATCGTGCTTATTGCTGTCTTTGCATGCTCAGATGTAATTCGGCAAGCGCCGCTCTTGAACAAAATCCTGTAGCGGTCATAACCTGCCCCGATCACCACTGCATCCGGCCATGAATTTCAATTTGGCGAAGACAGATATTACCGCGCATCCGGAGCTGTTTTCGGCTTCTCTTGGGCGGGCAGAACGGCTTCTTCGGAGTTCTTCCCGCCTGGCCGATATTCTCTGCGCACGCGACAAGATTTCCGAGCGGAATGACGCTGCGGTAATCCAAGACATCTTTCATTATGCGTCTCTGTTCGTTTCCCGAGACATGAAGTAGTGTGACATCCACCATGCTGCAAGGACGCCCAGCCCCATTCCCGCTATCGCGTCGCTCAAAAAATGCTGCAACGAGACGGTCCGCAGAAGGGACAAAACAACGCCCGCAACCAGGAGTCTCCACAGATAGCGCGGGTAGATTAGGCCGAATGCCATAGCAACGGCGGTGAAGGTCGAGGCGTGGCCCGAGGGAAACGATTGAAACAGGGAACTGGACGCGAACCAATGCAGAGCTTTGTCCCCTTGTTCGAGAAACACACTTGGCCGGGGTCTACCCACGAGCAATTTCATCACATCGGTAATGATCCCCGCCATTCCGACCGACATGAACAGAAACGCTGCGCGAGAGGCCAGAAGCACGAAACGCCTCCGACAGGCCAGGTAAACGGCTGCTGCGGGAACCAAGTACCATGCCGACAATCCCAGCACGGACAAGCGGGAAACAGTTGCGGTGAAGAAGGTGTGTCGAAACGGCGCCCAGAATGCGGCGACGTGGTCATCCAACAGAAGGTAGGCTGCCGCGGTGGCTGTGACGAATCCGATGCAGACGGCAAGGCACGCGTACTTTGGCCATATCGCCTGACGGATTTCGTGCGGCAGGCCAATTGTCGGCAGTTCTTGAAGAACGGCTAGTCTTGATTCGCTCATGACTGAACTGGTCCCCTTTCGCGCAGCAGGTAAGTTGTTGGATCGTCATTAAAGGAACGTTATCTCTCGGTCAGGATTAGGTTGGCCGTCTTGAGCCTAGATTCACTCCTGCGGCTGGCAGGAGAATCAGCCATTTTCCGATTCTTCGCCATAACCTCGTTGCCATGGCCCCGGGTAATCTGAGCCGGTTCCCAAGTCCTGTTGCCTGGCAGAAGCGTCGTCCATTGGAAGCTTTCCGACGCGCAATCCACCGTGATGAGCTTGCACCCCTTTTCCATTCGTCCACTGCCATAGCCGCCGTAGCCCGTGGCACGGCCGTACACCAGCTCTACATTGCCGTACATGCCGGCGAAATCGTTGACGTGGTCGTGGCCACAGAAACACGCGCGCACGTTGAGCGCCTCAAAGGCGGAAAGCGAGGTTCCGTTTTCGGACTCGAACGCGACATGCTGCCGTCTCTCACCTGACAGGGCGGCGTTTGTCCAGGCAATCTCGTATTGCCTCAAGGGAATGTGGAAGAAGGCGAATGCGGGCGGAGTGCCCCCCGGTTCCTGAGCCGAGGCCTGGTCAAGCATCCACATCCGTTGCGGGCCTTGTACGCCGTCGTGCCCCGAGTTGACACAAACGACGTTCCAGAGTTTCTTGCCGCTACAGTCCTGTATTTCCACAATGTAATTCCCCCCCGTGTTCAGCCCCCGGTATAGAGAGCCTCGCGCACCCGTGAATGCGCGGTGTCCCCGATCATAGTCGTCCAAACGGTCATGGTTGCCCCATGTGAACACCCATGGAACACCGAGCGCCTCGATCTGCTCGATGGCAAAGTTCATGAACTCCTCGCCCCGCCCACCCGGGTTGTTAAACCAGAGATCGCCGGTGATGGCCAGCAAATGGGGATTGCTCCGTTGCACGAAGGCATGCATTTCCTCGATAGTCTTTGGGTCCATCCATTTTGTAAAGATGCCGAAACCGCCAAAGAAATGTATGTCGGTAAACTGCAGGATTCGGAATTCTGAGGCGTTCTTGATGGTCAACTGGGATCTTCCGCCGGACGGAGTGTTGCTCAGTTCGTGTGCACCGCCCTGCGATGCATGACTTCGCCATCCTGCGCCCAGGGACACCACGGCCCCGCCCGCCACAACCTTCAAAAAGTCTCTGCGTTGCATCGTTCTCTCCCTCACGCCAGACATGCATTCACTCAGCACACACCCGATATGCGCGACGGCAGTCTGCCTTTGTGTGCATGGGAAGGTTAATATTCATATGTTGGCGGAAGATTAGATTTATGTGAGATCTTTGCAAGCATCCTCTCTTGCTGAAAAAGTTATCCGGTGCTGCTCAAAACATATCTGGCAGAGCATCTGCAGGACAGTTCTCCCTCTGGACAAGGCTTTTCATTCGGGTCAACCGCCCAGTAAGGCTATGTCCAAATGGACGATCGTCGGGAACTGAGGCCATACTCTTTATCAATGGTAGGCACCATGTCCTGTCGCTTCCCCGCGTTGTCCATCTTAAAGAACGGCTCGTATTGTGAATCAATCCGAAACTGCTTTACCCGGAGGGCCAGGAAGAGCGTGTGCCCGAATAATGGAAGGTGTTGACGGACGTCACCACAGGTACATTCAGCGATTGTGCGTAGCGGACGGTTGCTTCATCGAGCGTGTTGCCGTTTTCAAACAGGAAGTAGAGCTTCACGACACACTGCACACATAATGCTAACAAAGGTGCATTTACATAAACCGTTCTTTCGGGATTTATTACGGCGCGACGGAGTCCCGGTGCAGTCAACACAGTGGCCATAAACAGTTTTTCGCGCCAGAACAGGCGGGGAGCGCAACCCAAAGAAGGGGTATGCGCCCCGCAACAAGGATGGCACTAACCGGACGGGCAGAAAATCATGGAGGGGGTCGCGCGGAGCGCCAAGGGGTTCGGCGATTTCACGGCCGACGTGGAAATAGCGAAGTGCACCAAGAGCGGCGCAGACAACCATTTGTCGCTGCGGGTCAAGGTGCTCGAACAACCGGACGGGTCCAAGAAACGGATGGCGACGATCCGAAAGAGCGTTGCTTCCGTAAGTCATTGTCTGCCAGCAAGGACGAATATTCGGGAACTACAGTACCAAAAGAACAGCCTTTGAAGAAGCATATAGCTTAGCAAACGGCGCTAATTTCTATTTGGCGAAAGACAGGTATTAGCGCGCATCCGGCGGTGTCTTCGGCTTTTCCTGGGCGTGCCGGGCGGCTTCTGCGGAGTTTTCCCCGCCTGGCCGGTACTCTTTTTCAAGGTTGGCGCGGATGTCCCGCTCATCCATCCAGACTTCTTTCATCTTGCAGTCACGAAACAGTTCCGTTTGGTCGGAGAAATGCGGCGAATTCTCGTCGGTTGTCGCGCTGCCGAACTGATGCAGGCTCTTGGAGGACACGCGCCCCTCTTTGTCCCATTCGGCAACAAGCACATAGCAGTCCCCGGCGTTTCCAATAAGGTGTCCATCCTCCAGTTTCCCATACACGGCATGCAGGCAGTCTGGGCCGCCGCAGAGGGGAATATCCACCTTGTCGCCGCGTTTCATCCGGTTGAGGATGCCCCATTCCACATCAAGCTTTCCATATTTGTCCTTGAGCAGATGCGCCTTCTCCTGCAGTGTCTTCATCAGATCGGGGAGGGCCTGGTCGGACATGCTTGCGCGGATGACAGGTTCCAGGGTAAGCACGGCGATCGCCGCGGACCGGTTCTTCTCGTCGGTCCTAAAATCCCAGGCCTTGAGCAGTTCCAGTGCCTCGCGCACTACGGGGTCGTCCGGTACCGGCATCGCGAGGATTTGTTGAACAAGTTCGTTGACCTGGCTCTTGCGGGAATACTCGATGTCGAACTTGTATTTCAGAAACGCCTCCGCAGTGATGGAATTGTCGCCGCCATACAGTTCCAGCGCACGGCAGGCTCGGTTTGTCATGCCTGTCTCAATGCCGTATGCGGGCGGGAAGTCCTCCGGTTTTGGGTTCTCAGGCCCGATGGTTGTCTGGAAAGGCGTGCTGTTGCAGTTCTGAATGAATCCGGAAACGGGGTTCTTCACCTGCGGCAGTTTTTCAAACGGCTCGTACTCGGTCCACAGTGAATCGGAGGTATTTCCGGGAACATGCCCCTTCCAGTCATACCCCTCTTTGCGTTTTGGAAAGAGTGCATTGTAAAGATAGTAAATGTTGCCCGCCTTGTCCGCATACCCTATATTGAACGAGGGGACGGCACGCTCCCGCACGGCCGCAAGCCATTCGTCGAAATCGCGGGCCTTGCCCATCCGGTACCACTGCTCAACCTGCCGCAAACAGTCCATGCCCGCATAACGCACCGCATACACCCCGCGCTTGGTCCGTATAGCGGGGCCATGAACCGACCATAACAGTTCCCGGTTGAATGTCCACTTGAATCCCATCCACAGACGCACTGTGATTTTGGCATTGCCGCGTTCAAGATCCCTCCACTTTCCGTCAAACTTGTACTGGTTCGGGTTGTCGGGGTTCATTTCAAGGTCGTAGACGTCCGCAAGATCAGGATGATTAACGGTGTGTGCCCAGCCTAGGTCGCGGTTGTGCCCGTGCAGGACGACCGGTGATCCGGGGAATACACCGCCCACAATGTCCAGCCCTTCATTGCTGTGCAGATGCGCTTCATACCATGCCACCGGACCCGTCCACGGCTGGTGCGAATTAAGGTTCATCCGCGAATTCCGGGAAACGCCTCCCGGATTCTTAAGAAGAAATACTCGTCATCACGGAATCCATAGGCCATTCGCTTGATGACCTTTATCTTGTTGTTGATGCCCTCGATGACACTGGTGTTCAGGGGGTA
>CAIJOU010000947.1 GCA_903822375.1 Candidatus Hydrogenedentota bacterium | reverse complement strand
GCCTTCCGCGCCGCCATCGAAGAGTACCGTGGTGCGGACGATGAACTCGTCGTATACCCGGAGGTGACCACGTTCCCGACCAACCCGAAAGAGTACCGCGTGTACATGAACCGGCCGTTCAAGAAAATCGTGAAGGCGATTGGCATCGACCCGAAGGAAGTCCACCCTCACACGCTGCGGCACTCGCTGGCGCAGCACCTTGGCAACAACGGCTGCGGCATCGAGCAAGTCGCCCGTGTCCTGCGGCACGACGGCATCAGCACGACGGTGCGCTACTTCCGCGCCGCCGACATGCCCATCGTGCGGATCACGAATATCGCAGTGTGATGCGCCCCAAAAAGAAGAAGCCCCCGGCAGCGTGATGTTGCCGGGGGCTTCTTGTTTCTGGGTTACCGCGCTGGGGGCTGCGGAATCTCTGGCAGGGTCGCAATGATTTGTTCGCGGCCTTCCTTGCGCCCCGCCTCAATGGCATAGCGAATGCGGTCCACGTCATCCTGCATTGCGCCCTTCTTCGCACACTTCGTTGTCGCCATGAGTCGTTTCTCCTCGCTGGTCAGACCAGCATTTCTTCCGCAACCACGACGGGCACCGTGTCGCCCAACCCAGTGGGGACACCTTTGTCGTGGGCAATACTGAGACCGCCGCCATTTGCCCCGGCCGCGCTGCCGCCTCCACTGCGGACTCGACCGGCACCGGCACCAATGCCCTGCTCCAACTCCTCCACCGTGCAGCCACGCGCCTGAGCCAAAAACTGCTTGACCCGTGCGCTGCGCTCCTCGGACGTGTACACCGAATGGCGCACGTCAACCTCGCCCTCAATCTTCGTGACCGTGGTGAACTTGTGCCCCGGTTCACGGTTCAGCACTTCCTTCACCGCAACCAGCCGGTCCTTCCATGCGGGGTGCTGAATCGCACCGTCGAATCCCGGCGCACCAACACCGCGCAACGCCTGACCCAGCACGTCACCACTCGCAACGCGCAAGCCGTCCCAGAAGTCCGCTTCAATCGCGTCACGCATCTCGGCCGCACCGTACAGCGCGTCGAGGTACAGCTTGCCCTCGGGCGAATCCACCAGTGCCTTGATTTGGAAGACGGCACGGCCCGTGGTCTGGGCAATGCCGCGAATCCCCATGCCCCGCGCATACAGGCCAAGCACCTCCTGGTCTATCGGATGAAGACCCGTCTGCACGTTGCACACGGCCCCGCGAAGCCGCTCGGTCAAACTCTTCTCCTGCGCGGCCGACTGATTCAGGGGAGGGGAGGAAGGTACGTCCATGGTGGCGGGAACCGGACTCGAACCGGCGACCTGCGGATTATGAGTCCGGTGCTCTACCAACTGAGCCATCCCGCGATAGTCACTCTGCAAGTCCGGGGCCACGGCCAGGGGGGGCGGCGCACCTCGAACAACACGCTTGCGGCCGCGCACCGGACCCCCGTCCTGCGCCGCCGTGTCACCGCTGTTCATCTTGCGCCGACCGCCCATCTCTTCGCCCCAACGAATCACCGACCATGCCAAACCAATACACCGGAACTTCGGAAGACAGGGGCAGTCTATCAACAATTTCGCACTTTGAGAACCCAATGTATTCCGCACAACATATTGACAACGCAGAACTTACAAAAATTCAAAAAAATCTGGAGAATATCCGTAGGCTGAGTGCGGCTCCCGTCCCCCTCGGAGGGGTGGGGTGACCCCTTCCCCCCCCGGAGGCATGCGACGAACAGCGCGACCAGGGTCGCACAACACATTGCAGCGCAAGGAGTTGCCGCTCCGCGGTCGGCAAGGCGTGTATCACCTTGACGCATGCGCCTGTGAGGTCGTGTGCTGCCCTTGTCTGTTCCTGTCATTCTGTCCCTTGGGAGGGGCGTCTGTCGTGTTTATGTCAAGGGTTGCGCCTAAGTCATTGCGCTGCAAGGGCTGCTTGCTATGTTTGACATCGTGGGCAGGGTCTGACCCTGTCAAGACGGCCGTCGAGAATGCCCAACACGGGCCGACCGGCGGCGCGACCGGGGGTGTGTCCCTCTCGCCGGGGCCGCTGGCGGGGTCGCCGGGGCCGGTCGCCGCCCCCTCCGGG
>CAIJOU010000946.1 GCA_903822375.1 Candidatus Hydrogenedentota bacterium | reverse complement strand
GTTACCCGAAACAGGCCGTTGTCGAGAACCCCCTTCTCCCGGTCGACGCCCAGTTCACTTCCACCATCGCCCTTCTCAACCGCAACATAGGTCTTGTAGCCCATGGGGGGCACTGCGCGCGCCACAAAGCGGTGAATGTTGGCACAGTGGGTCAGGGGCTCCACCGACCCTGAATCGCTGTCGCGCAAGGCCGCAGCGGCAAAACCCTCATGCTGCCATTCCACGACCGCGTCCCGCGTCCAAGGCAGCGGGTTATACACCACAATGCGCGGACCGGTTACTGAAACCGCTTGGGCCAGTGCAGTCATGTGGTCCCGAATCTTCGGTTCTACGAGCGTCTCCACTTTGCGGCTGTAGGCGCGGTGGTCCTCAAATGAAGCCTCAAAGTCTTTGTATATCCCTTTCGTACGAGCCTTCTTCCAATCCTCGCCATAGCGGAATGGCCCCGGCTTGGTGCCGTTCGATCCCCATGTGTGCTCCCCGTACAGCAGGCTGTTCTCGTAGGCCCCGGCCAGGGTCACATCCACGGATGCGGGCGACACGCCCCAGCAGCGCAACAGCGTGTCCAGCCCCTCCAGAGCGCCGATTTTCGGCCGCCACTGGCGCACCAGCGCCGTCTCCACGGGCATGGACTCCAGGCCGTGAATCCAAGTGTCCGGCATGTCTCCCCGAACGACGGGCAAGTCCGGATGTTCTGCCAGGATTGCCACGGCAAAATCGGACAGCTTTCCAAAATGCACTTTCACCCCCGGCAATTTGTCCGCTGCTTCCTGCTGGAGTGTTATCGCCTCCTTGAGCGTGGGCGGACCCTGGTTGTCCCCGGTCATCAGCATGGCGAGCCACGTCTTGTACGGCCAGTTCTCCGGTGGCAGCAGCCCCGTGCCGTAGTCCCCCGCCGAATAGAAGGTGAGCAATCGTGAACCGTCCGGACCTTCCCACCAAAACAGGCTGGGCACGCGCGGGCTTTGGCAGGCAGGATTGCAGCCAATATGCAGAATCTTCACCCCCGCATGCGTGAGTAGCGTGGGGAGGACCCAGGTGTGACTCGTCACGTCGGTCATCTTCGCGTCCGTAGGCAGTTCTTGGCCCAACTGCCGGGACAGCGCGGACGAATAATGCAGGCCCCGAACCAAGTCCTCAAGATCCAGGGATTCCGTATGCATCGTAAAGGGAAGGGCATGCCATACAATCCTGCCTGACCGCATGGCCGACACAATTTTCTCCCGTCGTTCAGCCGTCTGCTCGGGACCCACAATCTGTGTCAACGGCCAGCCCGGGAGTGTCCAGGCAAACTGAAATTCCTCCGGCAGTGACGACGTTTCGTCCATCACCGCCAGCGCGCCGTCCATCATGGTCGTCCGGTACCGGTTCAGCACCTCCGCCACCCGCGCCGTGTACCCGATGTCAAAATGGGTCTTGGAGACGATAATGACCTCTTTGATACCGGTCACATCGGCGCCATGTGCCGATATCGCCACCATACAGGCGACAAGCAGCGTACCCGTCCAGCCCCGCCAGCATTTCTTGACCATAATCATGTAGCCAGTTCCTCAACCGCACTTCTCCCGTCTCAGAAAATCCATACCCCATATCGGCCGCCAATACAATTCGATTCATTACAGC
>CAIJOU010000945.1 GCA_903822375.1 Candidatus Hydrogenedentota bacterium | reverse complement strand
CCCGCCGCGCTCGCGCTGCGACGCGAAGAGGATCATGGAGTTGTCCGACAGCCAGGAACGCTGATGGAAGTACAGGTTCTGGTTCTTCGTGGGACCGCTTGTGAGGAAGAGCAATTCCGCGCCGGTCTGGTCGTCGACCATGCGCTTTGCCTCCGTGGGGAACACCTCCAGGGGGTAGCGGTTGCCGAAGGCGGGCGCAACAGCCTGCGCGCCCAGCGCGCCGCAAAACAGGGCCAACAGAGACAGGGTCGCAAGGGAGTAACGGGCATTCCAAGTCGACTTCGCAAACATGGGCATTCTCCACAAGTTAGTTTCAGAAAACGTTGTCATTTTGTCGGAACTGCGTCGCGGTTACCGCACGCGCACCAGAGCATGCACGACCTGGCCGAGATGGCGTCCGTCCCACGAAATGCGCACGGGAATGACGTGCAGCCCGGGCGCGGCATCAGCGGGACATTCCACCCAGAGCCGCACGGCCCCATCGGGAGTGGCCACACCGGATCCGCGCAGCCCGCTGGTATGTGCGGGAACCACCGTCTCCTGCGGCCCGTTGGCGCGCTGGTTCCAGCCCGCTGGCAGCACGGCCTCCGCCGTGCCCCGTGCTTCGTGCCCGCTGTGGTTGGTGAATTCCACGTCGAGCGCGAACACCGCGCCGGGCGTGACTTCCTGGTCATAGGGATAGGTCCTTATCCAATGCGTGTCCACGGCGAAATTGGCGTTGTCCCAAGGGGTCATCGTTTCGATGAGTCCCTGACGTTTGGCGAGCATCGCCTCCATGTAGCCAAGCTGCTCCGGAGTGAACACAAATGCCTCGCCCTGGTGCTGGTTCAGGATGTAGTCGGGCTGCACCTTGCGCAGGATGTCGAAACAACGGCGCATGCCCAAGCCGGGCCCGAGGAAGATGCGGTTGCCCGCCGTATAGTCGTCCACGCCGCTGGGGGCCAGCGAATCACCGGCAAAGAACACTTTCTTGCCGTGGCCCTCCACCAGCAACCCCCCGTGGTACAGCGTCTGGCCGGGGAAATGGAAGGCTGTGAGCGTGAATTCGTGCCAGGTCCAGCTTTCCCCATCGGCCGTGGCCCGGGCCACCGGCACGCCGCAGGGGGCGATGCAGGGCAGATAGTAGCGAACGGGATTCTCGATGACGGACGCCATGGCCGCACTGCACATAATGGGGATGCCCATGTTGGCGATGCGCTGCAGCGAATCGACATGGTCGTCGTGATAGTGCGTGACCCAGCAGGCTTCGGCCGTCTGCCCCTTCTCTTTCTTCCACTCGCCCAGCGTATCCGGCACCGAATCGTTGCCGCAGTCGATTAGCAGCAGTGCGCCCGAGTCAGAAATGACGGCAAAGCTCGTATACGCGACCCTGCGGAGCCATTCGGGAAAGGGTTTCCGTTCGGCCGGTTTCATGCGCTGCGGGTCGTCGGCGATATCCGCGCACGCCTTGGGGAAATAGTGGTTCAACGCGGTAATCGCGCCATAATTGCGCCATAGCGCATCCATGCGGTCACGGAGCGTGTCTATGGCCTCTTCGGAAAAGGCAAAGGGTTCGCCGTGCGAAGGAATTAGCATGTCGGGCGCGGCGGCGCGAACTTTGGCAAGGCTTTCCAGCAGCGTGGTTCGCGCTCCGAGGAATCCGTGGTAATCCATGCATCCCTTGAACCCCTTCTGCAGCGAATGGAGGTCCCATACCTGCCCAGGCGCGCTGATCACGTCGCCGCAAAACAGCCAGGTCTTCCCTCCCGCCGTCACGGTGTAGGACACCGCACCGTCGGTCATGCCCGGCGTTTCCATTACGGTAAGCTTGTGCCCGTTCCAGTCGAAACTGTCGCCGCCGATGACCACGCCGGCGAGTTTCATGGACTGAGCGGGCACCTGCATGCCGGGACGGCTCTTGTAAAGATGCCAGCGGTTCTTCCAGTCGGCCCAGTATTCGTCGGCCTTCTCGAAACAGTCCCGCTCGCCGGCCGGTCCGTATAACTTGGTGCCCGTTCCGGCAAGTCCATAGCCTCCAGCCGTATTTGGCCGGCGAAACTGGGTGAAGTAGACCGATTCCACGGTCTTCACGCCCAAACCGCCGAGCCGGGCCGCCGTGACCGAGCCATCGCAGTCGAACAGCAGGGCCGCGTCCCCGTGGACCAGCACACCCGTGTTCACCGCACCGCGCAGCACGAACAGTTCGTCCGTGAGTTTCAGTGTGTCTTCCGCGGCCATCGCAAAGGATGCCAAGCCCCCCGTCAGCACAACGAGCGCGGCGGCAGCCAAAGTCCGGCCATGGAAGTAACTATGCCTCATTGGCGGTCACGCCTCGTCCGAGATGTTGTCCCAAGTGACGCCGAGCCGCGGCGCGGCGTAGCCGATTTCCCTGAGGTGGTCGCCGTAGGCCATGATCCAGTGCGAATCGCGGACCTCTTTCTGCAATTGGCGCCAGTTGCCCTCGATCTTGACCTCCTGCTGCGAACGGCAGATGGCAAAGGACGGATTGTCCTCGATGGTGCCGCGCATGCCCACCCAGCGGCCGGTGGCATACTCGGGGTCGATAAAAGAGACGACCTGCCCGATGGGCATGTCAATCTTGGGGGACACGCCAAATTCGGACTCGTAGTGCGTCGTGAGCAGCGCGGGCGCATAACTCACACCATCAAGACGCCGCGGCGAGGTACAGTGCGCGCAGGTGACGATGGCCTTGTGCGGGAAGGTCGAATTGTGCAGAAACACGGGCGCCTGCACGATGTGGTACATGAGTATGCCCGCAGGGATGATCACGAAATCCGACTCGCAGAAGGCCTGCGGGCCCTCGTCGTTCAGCAGGCTGAGCGCAAGGCATGCGGTGGTCTTGGACATGGGCATGATGACGTTCATGCAACTGTTAATCGTGAACACCGGCGCGTTGTTCTCCGCCATCAGTTCCTTGAACAGGCCGTACAGGATGAACGAGTTGACGATGTAGGACCGCTCGGTCGCGACGGTTGTGTCGGGCAGGGCGAGGTACTCGTCGGTCCACTTCTCGGCCAGATCCATGCGGGCCTTGTCGGCAAGCGCCGCGGCCACACGCTTTTCGAAGTCATCGTAGCTGACGTCGGCAATCTCAAGCCCGTACTTTTCATTGTCGAACTTGGGCGCGTTGCCGGCGTATTTGCCCTGCGGTCCGCCGAGGGCCACAACGCGGGTGCCGGTGAAGTTCTTCATCGCGTAGCGGGCGCGCAGTTTCCAGAGCAGTTCGTCCGTGTCGTCCACAACCACGTCGTCCACGCCGGCGATCTTGTTCTCCTGCTTGCTCTCGGCAGGGTTCACCGTGTCTGTGCGCAGATACTTGACGCTCAGGGATTCGTACCAGTAATAGAGCGGCCCGGATTTGTGCCGCAGGAAAATCAGGCCGCGATCCTTTGGGATGCAGGCGCGAAGTGTCTCGCCGCTGCCGCCGGACGGCTTCGCCGACGCCTTCCCCGGGCGCAACGTGGCGACCGTCGACGCCTCGGCGATCGCCGTGGACTGCGGACTGGGGACACGGGCTCTGCCCATCGTCAACACGGCGCTG
>CAIJOU010000944.1 GCA_903822375.1 Candidatus Hydrogenedentota bacterium | reverse complement strand
GTGCGCTGACCGCCGCTGTCACGGTGAAGAAGACAAGGCCGGCGAGACGCCTGCGATACGAAACGGTCAGCGTCCTACATGCCGGATGAAACGGGAAACGCATCTGCGGGTTCTGGTAAAATGCGTTTTCCGCCCGTTCTGCGCGGAAACACCAACAGAAAGGCTTGAGCCATGGCGAAGAACATTTATAAAAAGATTTGGGACGCACATCTGGTCCACACGCCGGAGGGGCAGGATGCGATTCTGTATATCGACCGGCACTACGTGCACGAGGTGACCTCGGCGCAGGCCTTTGAGGGACTGCGGCTGGCGGGGCGCAAGGCGCGCCACCCGGAGCTGACCTTCGCGACGATGGACCACAACATTCCGACGACGGACCGGTCCATTCCGATCACGGACCCGCTGTCGAAGGCGCAGATTGCGGCGCTCAAGAACAACTGCGCCGAGTTCGGCGTGACCTGCTTCGACATGAACGACCCGCGCAACGGCGTGGTGCACATCATCGGGCCGGAACTGGGCCTGACGCTGCCGGGCATGACGATCGTGTGCGGCGATTCGCACACGTCCACCCACGGCGCCTTCGGCGCGCTGGCGCATGGCATCGGCACGAGCGAGGTGGAGCATGTGCTGGCCACGCAGACGCTGTTGCAGAAGCCGTCGAAAACAATGGAAGTGCGCATCAACGGCGCACTGCCGAAGGGCGTGACGGCAAAGGACCTGGTGCTGGCGGTGATTGGCAAGATTGGCACGGCCGGCGGCACGGGCTATGTGATCGAGTACACGGGCGAGGCCATCCGCGACCTGAGCATGGAAGGCCGCATGACGGTCTGCAACATGACCATTGAAGCGGGCGCGCGCGCCGGGCTTATCTCACCGGATGCTAAAACGGTCGAGTACCTGAAAGACCGCCCCTACCTGCCCAAGGACAAGTCGTTCGACACCTTGGCGCAAGGTTGGCTTTCCTGGGCCTCCGACGCGGGATGCAGCTATGACACACTGGTCGAACTGAACGCAGCCGATATCGAACCGCAGGTGACTTGGGGCACATCGCCGGGCATGGTAACGGGCGTCAGCGGCAAGACGCCAGTACTGGCCGAACTGGCCGATGCGAATGAAAAACTGTCCGCCAAGCAGGCGCTTGTCTACATGGGTCTTGCCGAGGGCACGCCGATTACCGAGATCGGCATCGACAAAATGTTCATCGGCTCGTGCACCAACGGGCGCATCGAGGACTTGCGCGAGGCGGCCGCCGTGGCCAAAGGTTACAAGAAGGCGGACTCCGTTGTGCTTGCCATGGTGGTGCCCGGTTCCTATGCCGTCAAGGAGCAGGCTGAGAAGGAAGGGCTGGACAAGGTGTTTCTCGCGGCGGGCTTCGAATGGCGCGAGCCGGGCTGCTCGATGTGCCTTGCCATGAACGACGACCGGCTGAGCCCGGGCGAGCGCTGTGCGGCCACTTCGAACCGGAATTTCGAGGGACGCCAGGGCAAGGGCGGGCGCACCCATCTGGTGAGTCCGGCCATGGCGGCCGCAGCGGCCATCGCCGGCCGTTTTGTCGATATCCGCGCGTGGGCCTACAAGGACTGAACAGCACACCGGGCGCGGGCCCGGAAGAATGGAGAAAGCATCATGGAACCCTTCAAGAAACTGACAGGCATTGTGGCCCCGCTTGAGGCCCTGAACGTTGACACGGACCAGATCATCCCGAAACAGTTTCTCAAGCGCATCGAGCGGACCGGCTACGGCGACGTGCTGTTTTACGACTGGCGCTACCTGGACGACGGCAAGACGCCGAACCCGGACTTTGAGATGAACGCGGCGCGCTATGCGGGCGCGAGCATCCTGCTGTCCAAGGACAACTTCGGCTGCGGCTCGTCCCGCGAGCATGCGCCCTGGGCGCTGCATGACTACGGTATCCGCTGCATCATCGCCACGTCCTACGCGGACATCTTCTACAACAACTGCTTCAACAACGGCATGCTGCCCATAAAGCTGGCGGGTGACGTGGTTGAGCAGATGTTTCAGGAAGTGCGCGAACACGAGGGCTACAAGCTGATCGTCGATCTGGAGTCGATGCAGATTGTGAAGCCCTGCGGCGCCCTGGTCGCCTTCGAACTGAACCCCTTCCTGCGCGAACGGCTGCTCAACGGCTGGGACCAGATTGGTCTCACGCTGCTGAACGAGGACAAGATTGCCGCGTACGAAAAGGCCCACGGCATCGCATGATTGGGGTCGCCGGCATCCCTGCCGGCCTCTTTGGCAAGAATAAGCGCCCGGAAGCAGCGTGGCTGTTTCCGGGCGCTTTCGTTTCTTTCGCGCGACTTACTGGTAGCAGCGCACCTCAAACACGCGGACAAGAGGGTCCCCCTGGGTCTTGAGTACGCGCAGGCGCAGTCCTGAAACGGCCACGGGGTCGAAGGAATGCACCACGCGACGAAGATGGTTGTCCGTTTCGCGGGCCACCTCGCGCCACGCGTCGTTTGTGAGGATTTCCACCACATAGTCGGCAACGGTCTCCGGCTGGGGACCGCGGGTTTGGGCGTTGTAAGCGCCGTCTTCACCGCTCAGGAAGAGCCTTCGGTGCAGCGCGGTGTCGAAGGTGAACTGCAGTTGACGAATTGTTTGCGGTTGGTCCCAGTCGAGGCGTAGCCACGGCTCGCCGTCGGCCAGGGCCGCCTGCCACTGGTGCGTCTTTCCGTCGCCGATGTCCCGATTCCAGCCGTCGATGACCTGCTCGGCGGCGCCGGCGTCGGTCTGGTGCGAACAACTCACGCGAGCCTTTCGTGCCAGGTCGTCGGGGTCTTCATTGGGGACACCGAGCAGAGACTGATCGTTGCGCAGTAGCAACTGCTGGAGTTGTGCCATGCGGGCCCGATCACCGGCCACGTCTTTGGGCAGCAGGCTCTGTTGAGCGCAAAAGGCCGCGGCAGTGCCCACGACCTGGCCCAGGGTGGAACAGGTGGCCATGACGCGGGTGGAGGTCAGGGCCACGTGGGACGCGCTGAGGTTGCGCCCGGCCATGAACAGGTTGGCGAGGTCCGCACTGTACAGCGACCGCAGGGGGATGGAATAGGGTTGCTTGAAATGAATCTGCTGGCAGGGGGGCTGGTCGCGCGCGTCCATGCCGCCGGGCGGATGATCGTCCATGGGCCAGCCGCCATAGGCGACGCGATCCGGGTACAACTCGGCCGCCTCCAGTTCGCGTTGCACCATGACATGCTCGCCGACGATGCGCCGGCTTTCGCGCTTGCCCGGGAGCATGCCCACCCATTCGAGCGCCCAGTGCTCCGATTCGGGGTGCTGGCCGCTGTTCTTGATGTAATCCCACACACCCATGAGGATGCGCAGCAGTTCGTGGCGGATGCGGCGGTTGTCCTTGATCGTGTCCAGTTCGCCGCCCCACTCGATCCACCAGTAGCCGTACTCCCACGACCGGATGGACCGGTGTTTGAAGTCCTCCTCTGTGAACTTGCGCGCCCAGGTTGGCGGCCGGAACGGCATGGGGGTGTCGTGTTTTCGTGCCTGGAAGAGAAGGCTGTTTCCCATCGTCTTTTGGTCGGCCGCTTCCGGGGCGAGCGATTCACCATACTGGTCGCGGGCCTCGCGGCCGCGCATGCACCGCGCGCCTGCCAGGGCGGCCAGGGCAGCATCGCCGGTGCAGTCGATGAAGTAACGCGCTTCGATGGGATACCGCTCTGCCAGCATGGGACTGGCCGCCGTAATCCGCGTGATCTTGCCGTCGGCCACCTCGGCATCGACCACGGCCGTGTCTAGAAGCAGTGTGATGTTGGGTTCGCTGATGACCTTGTCGTAAAGGATGAGGTCCCAGATTTCGAAAGAACGCTGGCGGTTCACGGCGGATTCGGTGAGCTTCAGTTCCTCGATGATACCTGTTTCACGCCAGCGTGTGAGTTCTTTGGTTTGGTTGGCGCCGCAGACATGCATGCGGATTTCACTGCTCGAATTGCCGCCCAGCCTTGAACGGTCCTGGACGAGCACCACTGAGGCACCGTTGCGCGCGGCCGCCAGCGCGGCGCACACGCCGGCCAGCCCGCCGCCCGCCACCAGAACGTCGGTTTTCAGTTCCCGCATGGTCCACGATTCCGGCAGGGGAGGGGGCACAGCGGTAGCGCCTTCGGCGCTCCAGAGTCCGGCGGCCATGAGACCGCCGGAAGCGGCGAAGAATTCTCTGCGAGAGTGGGTCATGGAAGCTTCCTTATTGCTTACCCGCGTATTCCACCAGATTCAGCAGCAGCAGGTCTGCGGCCGGGTGCTTGTCCACATTATCCAGGATGTTGAAGGTGTTCAAAACGACACGGCCCGCACCGACTTTGTAGGAACCGAGCATCACGCCCGCGGCGTAGCCGTCGGGGCGGCTGGAATGGCAGACGGCAAACGCCGCCGCCGCCGTGTCGTCGGGCGTGTCCTGACCTTCGAAGAACAGGTTCGAAATGACCGGACCGTAATAGTCCCAGTCCATGATGCCGGGAGCCTGTAGTCCCGTGAACAGCGCATGCTTCTTCGCCACGCATTCCTTGTGGTAGAGCCAGTCGGAGAAATGGGTGAGCCGTCCCTTGTTCTTGATTGGCAGCAGCGCCGTCTCGTCGTCGCCAACTTTGAACGCGCCCGGATTTAGAACCACAGCGGTGCTGCCCTCGTTGATGCGCTTCATCAAGCCTTCCCGTTGGTCCGGTTTCACGTCACCGATGAGGATTACGCGGCTGTCTTCTGCAATCGCGATGCCGCGCGCTTTCAACCATTCCTGCACGTGCGGTTCCACGCCTATGGTCGCAACAGTGGCGGGAGTAGCGCTCTGCGGCACCTCAGACACATGGAAGGCCAGCCGTCCGCCGGTGGGGGCGCCTCCATGCTCCAACGTGGCGAAGAACGTGTATTGGCCCGCGGGCCCGGTAAGCGTGACGTCTTCGGCAAACACAGGCACCGCCAGCGGGCCTTCCTCGTCCTGCGGCGGTTTGGGGATGACCACGTCAAGTTTCTTTTCCCACGCGACGCCGTTGGGCCCGAGCACGCGCACCCAGGCGGGATAACTGCCGGGCGCCAGCGCATCCTCATTCGCCAGCACGGCTTCCAGTTTGACCGGGCGTCCCGCATAAACGTTCTTTGGTGCCGCAAACAGGCACCAGCGCAGCGGCGACCAACCGTCCTGCAGCGTGTCCATGATGCCGGGCTTGAATTCGCGCCAGAAGGTCCACAGGCCTTCGCCGGTATAGCCGTGGTCGAGCAGGCCGGTCAGGTTGAATCCGCAGATTTTCGGGTTTGACCGGATCAGGTTGAAGCCCAGCGTGCGCTGGCGGCAGTGCATTTCCTGACTGGCGCGCAGCATCTCTTCCGGGAACGCATAGACGCCGTCAAAGCCGAGCCGCATCCAGTCGGCGGTCAGCTTTTCCTCGGTCTGCTTGAAGAATTTGCAGTCGTCCCATTCGGGGTTTGCGCCGTGTTGTTCGTAGTACCGCAGTTCGCGGACGGCGTTCATCAAACTGCCGATACCGTATTCGGAGAGAAACACGGGCTTTGTGTCCTTGCCGAGATTGCGGATACCGGCCTCGATTTCAGGTGTGTGCGGCGTGCCGGGATAGACATGCGCGTCGCCCGCGCCCTCGAAGTAGCCGCCAAAGGGCCCACCGTGGGCAGTGCCCTTGTAATCGGCGTTTTCGACGCCCCACATGTACTCCCACTGCGCGCCACCCGGATTGCAGACCGACCCGACGTTGTATTGGCCGTCCCAGCGGCCGCTCTGCTGGAGCACGAGCCGTGAATCGTCGAGCGAACGAAGCAGGCCGAGGCTGGCCTGGGCGTGCTGGGCCAGCGCGCCGTTGCCCATTTCGTTGACCAGTCCGAAGATGACCACGCTCGGATGGTTCCGGTCGCGCAGCACCATTTCGCGCAGGTTGCTGTCAAAACGCCCGCCCATCTTGGGGGATTCGCCGAGCAGCCACGATGACAGGTTTTCCTCATAGGCCATCAGTCCGATCTCATCACAGAGTTCCAACTGGTACGGGTGGGCGATGCCGGCAATGAAGCGGATCGTGTTGAACCCACAGGACTTCATGTAGAGCAAATCCTTGCGCAGCAGGTCCGGCGCGGAAGCGGGGGGGAGGACCGCGCCGAAGGGGCAGTGGTTGCCCGTATGCGAACTTTTCAGGAAGATGCGCCTGCCGTTGAGGTGGAAATAGCCCTTGTCCACACGCAGTTCACGGAACCCGAAGCGGGTGCTGTTCTCGCTGGTGTCCTTGTTGGCACCGCTGGTGACGCGGGTGGTGAGGCGATAGAGACAGGGATCATCGAGCTGCCACAACCGGTGGTTGGCCACGATCATCTCGCAGGCGACGGGCGCGGTGCCTGTGGGAACTTCATGCTGAAGCGTCAATGCCGCGACGGGCTCATTGGCGGATGCGGGCGCGATGACGAATTCAATCCGGGCGTCCGCCGTGGCGGCCCCTGTGTTGGTCAGCGTTGCCTGCACCTTGACCTTGCCCGTTTGCCAGTCGGGGCGAATGTAGACATCGTCTACGCGTACTGCGGGCGTCCAGAAGATCTCCACCGGTTCGGTGATGCCGCCGCTGTTGTAGGAGCTTCCCACGCCGATGCCCGCCGGAACCTTGTTGCGGTGCGGTGTTTCGGCCAGCACGATGCCGTCGATGGATTCCGCCTTGGGATTGAGCACGCGCACGGTCAGGCGGTTGGGCGCATCGGTTTTGAGCGCGTCGGTGACGTCCAGCGTAAACGGCGTTTCGCCGCCTTCATGGTCGCCGACGGAGTTGTCGTTGACCCAGACATCGGCTAGGTAATCCACCGCATGAAAGCGAATCAGGCAGCGGCCACCGCTGTAGGGGTTCTTCGGGACGTTGAATTCGCGGGCGTACCACGCCACGCCGTGGTAACCGGGCAGCGATTCTTGCAGGATGCCCGGCACGCGCGCGGGCTTTACATCCGCCAGTGGGGCTTTCCACCAGCCCTGGTCACGCCCGATATTGCCCGGGTCCGCCGCCACCGTCCAGCCGTTTCCCTCCAGCGAGAGTACCGTGGTGCCCACCGCCTGCGCCCCAGCGTTTGGCATACCGCCGAGAATGGGCGCTGCCAGTGTCAACGCGATTGCCGCCCAGATGCGTCCCATGACCGAATCCTCCATGTGTTGGGTGGAACCAGACTATCAGATTGGGCGGGGGAAAGGGGAGTGGCAGTTAAGGGCGGCAGATATGGACAGGAATGTCACTCGCGACCGAGGAATTCCTCCAAAGTGAGGCCGATTTCAGTGGCGATGGTTCTTATGAGGACCGGGGAAATGTCACGTCCGGCGTGCCACGGTACCGTCGTGCATCTCCCGTCCGGATGCCGATACTGTTTGTGCGACCCACGTTGCCTCACCTCTGCGAACCCAAGGGTTTCAAGACGGGCGGTCACCTCGCGGGGCTTAAGCGGGGGACATTTGCCCATGAGTCACTTCACCGAAACGGTCTGAATGCCCACAAAGTCCGCGTGCAATTCGGGCTCGCCGTCCTCAAGAAGCAGGGCAATGACTTCCTCCAGATTCGCGTGAAGTTCGTCGAGCGTTGCGCCCTGTGTGTGTGCACCGGGGAATCCAGGCACGTATCCCACATAGAGCCCCGTGTCCGGGCACCTCTCTACAACGGCAGTGTAGGTTTTCGTGACTGTCCTCGGCTCCTCGCCTTTCGGGCCGTTTTCGCCCGGAGCGCATCCGTACTGCGCGCGGGCCTCGTGAACTGATGGCAAGGAGGTTTTCGCCCGTTCTTCCTTGAGCGACCCCTGAAGCACTTGAAGCAGTTCTTCTTGGGCTGCCTTGTTTAAGCCAAGGATCTGCTCGACAATCTTTGAAATACGGGTTTCCATGCAATTCTACCTCAGTAACAGTATACCACTGGCTATCTGCCTACTTGACCTTTTCCATCACGTCGCTGATCTTGACCGGCGCGCCGCCCTGGCGCTTGCTTTCGTCGGCGCCCTCCATGAAGGCGAACATATTGATGGTTTCCTGCGGAGACACGGGGGCAACGCCGGTCTGGAAGAACTTCATGATCTCAGCCACGAGCGGGGCATAATCGCCGCTGTTTTCCTGCTCGGCCACGGCCTTGCTGCCGAACACGACAACCTTGTGCGGCGTGCCGCTGGTGCGGATGCCGTAGAGCGTGCCCGTGCGCCCGTCCTTCCAGGTGCCGGTCACGATGTCCGTGTCGGGCGTGGCGGTGCGCACGACGGTCTCACAACCGGGGCCCATCACGGTGAACAGGGCTTCGGTCGCGTGGACGCCGTACCAGAACAGGTCGGGGTGGTGCGGTTCATAGGTGCACGGGCCAATGGAGATGCAACTGCGCACTTCGCCGATGTCCTGCTTCAGCACGTCTGTAAGCGACTTGTAGTAGCGGTAGGATGAGGCTGTAAAGCACGGAACCTTGGCCTCCGCCGCCAGACGGAAGATCTCGACGGCGTCCTTCAGCGACCCGGCCACGGGTTTGTCGATGAACACCGGCTTGCCCGCCGCGAAAACCGGTTTGACCTGCTCCAGATGCGGTCGTCCGTCCACGCTCTCCAGCAGCACCGCGTCCACGTTCTTGCACAGTTCCGGTATGGTGTCGTAGATCTTGACGCCGTACTTGTCCACCAGTTCCTTGGTGTATCCGTCGACGCGCGAAATGCTCGACTCAATGTCGGGGCTGCCGCCCTTGAACGCGGCCACGACCTTGCCGCCCGCGACGTGCTGTGGGTCGGCCCCGTCGTTCAACAGTTTTGTAAACGCCGTCACATGGGAGGTGTCCAAGCCGATGATGCCAATACGGAGGTCGGCGGCGGACGCGGTGCCTGCGCACACGGCTGACACAGTCAGCAAAAAGGCGATTGGCATGAGATAGGCGGTTTTCATGGGGGCGGTCCTTTCCTTCTGTTTTCGACAAAGGGTCTGGCCATGGCCGGCCGTACCTGTCTGGGGCGTGTACGGTAGCGGCTCGCGTCTGAAATCTTGAACTATTTGCAAACGTCAACACAAACTCCAGAGGCCGTTTCTAGGATATACTACCGGCCGCGCAGGGTCTGCGCATACAGGAATCATCAGCATGAGCATGGTTGTGATCGGTGTGTTCACGTCGGAGTTTGAGGCGCAGGCGGTGTGTCACCGGCTGGATGCGGAAGGCATTGCCGCCCGCATGAACCGGCAGGGCCGCTACCAGGGCTTCACCGGCGCCATTGCGGTCGAGGTGGACGAGGCGGATGAGGCAAAGGCCCGCGAAATCCTGGGTGACGCCGACGAACCGGTGAATATGGATGAATATGTCGCGCCGGGTGACAAGGCGTACCGGCGCTGTCCGGTATGCCAAACGGCGAACGTGGATGTGGCGCCGTTGACCGAGGGCAAAGTCTGGCTGATGATCCTCACCCTCGGTTTCTCCACCCTGTTTCTGAAGCGGGACTGCCGCTGCCGCAAGTGCGGCCACACCTGGCGGGGTTGACGGCCATGACGGGGCTGCTGCTGGTTGTGGGTGCCCTGCTTGGAGTGGCCGAACCCGCCACTCCGCCGGGTTATCTGGCACCGGGGCTGGAGTCCACCGGCGGCATGCGCCATCTGTGCCTGCTCTATCACGGCCAAGCCCAGCGCGGTCCCTGGACCCGAGAAACGCTCCGTCCCTATGTGGCCTGCGTTGACACGACCGGCAAGCCCACCGACTGGCTCTTCGACAGTTTCCTCTTCATCGAATACGCCACGGACAGCGGCAAGCAACTCCATTACTATGCAAAGGACAAGCCGCAGCCTGACATTGCCGACTGGCAGTGGCTTGCGGATGCGTGGTTCCGTCCCGAGTCAGGAGCGAACGGTCTCGACGCCTGCGTGGCGGAGGTCGGGCAAACGCTGGGCCAGCCGGACCACAAGGTCGGCGTGATGATCACGTTGCCCTGTCCACCCAATGTGAAAACGGAGTTCGGCGCGCTGCCGGGAGCGGACCGGGCGCTCGACTTCGCCGTGGAAGAAGACCGCCAGGCCGCGCTGCGCTGGTATATGGACGCCGTGCGCAAACGTTTCGAGGACGGTCACTACGCGCACCTGAACCTGCTTGGGTTCTACTGGACCGGCGAGAGTGTTTCAGAAAAGGAAAGCACCATTGTGCGGTGGACCTCTGAGTACCTGCACGGGCAAGGATTGAAACATTACTGGATTCCCTATTTCACCGGACAGGGTGCGGGCGATTGGCGCGCACTGGGCATTGACGCGATGATGCTCCAGCCCAACTACTTCTTTGAGGGCAACGGCGGCATCGGGCGCCTGGGTCGGGCCGCGCAGCGGGCGCAGCGCTTTGGCTGTGGCGTGGAGATGGAATTCGACGGGCGCGCGCTGAGTTCTGACGCCCATGCGCAGCGTTTCTGGGACTACCTCGACGCGGGAGCCGCCTACGGGTGGATGCGGGGGGCGCTGGTCGGCTGGTATGAAGGCGGCGGCGCGCTGGGCGCGCTGCTGAAACAGCCCGAAAAACATCGCCCCATGTACGATGCGGTCTGTCAGTTTGTAAAGGGCACCTATACCCTGCACCAGCCGGACCGGCTGTCCGCACTTGCCTCCCCGCCAGTGCGATGCGGGGACAATCTTGCACTTGCGTCGAAGGGGGCCAAGGTGACCGGCGCCATTGATGACGGCAAGCCCGAACTGTCGCCGGAACGCATGATCGACGGTGATGCCGACAACTACAGCGGTTCCTCCGGCCTCACCTGGTTTGGCATTCCGGGGAGCGTTGTGGTTGAACTGCCGCAGACAGCAACTGTCGCGCGCACTCAGATGCTGCTATTCGATCTCGACGATCGGTACTATTCTTACCGAATCGACACCTCCATAGATGGCAAGAACTGGGAACGGGCCGTGGATAAAAGCACCGCCGAGGCGCGCGGCTGGCAGGTGGATGTCTTCTCCCCGCGCCCCGCGAAATATATCCGTCTGACCGGCGTGCACAATTCGACTGGGCAAAACCTGATGCAGGTGATTGAATTTGAGGTGTGCGGCGGCGCCGACAGCCAATAGTCCAACATCCGCTCTGCCGCCGCACAACGTAGAAGCGGTTTCCAGCCGCTTTCCGGCCTGACCCGTGATTTAGACCAAGAAAGAACTCGGCAAGATGCCACATCTGCACTAAGCCCGTGTTATCGCGTCGGTCTGTCTCTATATACACGAGAAGACACTCCGCCCGGAAGCAGTGCTGGCAGTGCATGTCAACGTTGCATCACAACAGCGCCTATTGCATACTTCTTGACGTCCGGCGTGGGTCCACCGACGAGAATCGGTCCTGCCCGACGCACACAGCCAATAACTTATGGAGGAGAGGTTTATGGCCAACGGCAACACGTCCCCGAACAATGACCACGCCCCCGTTATTCTCTGCGAGATCGACGGGGAAGGTGGTTGTCCCTACGATTACTCCCTGAATCCGGACCGCGATGTCGAGGGGATGCCGTTCTTGGAGGAGGATGATCCCAGAACCTGTCCCGACTACGGTCACGCCTGCCCGGAGTTCATGGAAGAATTCGGTTTGACGGTGGATGATCTCAACATCCGGGCGATACTGCACTGCGGTTGTCTGAGGGAATACAGTATCGAAAGGGGAGAAATCTCGGGGGAAGATCCCCGAGTGCAGAGGCTTATGAAACGATACCATGAGTATCTTGAGAAGTATCCCGAAGAGAAGTTTCCCCAATACTATTGATTCAGGAGGATATCTGTTTTGAAAGCACGTTCCTTCTTGCACTTGTGCGCGATGGCAGCCCTTTGTCTGGCCGGAACGGAGGTCATCGCCTCCCCGATGCTTTCCCCCGACGACCTGGCCTTTCTCAAGGACATGGCGAAGGCAACGCTGGACGCATCGCGGGTGACGCCGGGTGCGATGGTGGGCAAGATTGGCCCCAACACGAGCGGTGGAACGCTGATTCGTCCCGGCGGGCGCGAGGACTACCCCGCCTTCTGGATTCGCGACTATGCCATGTCTGTCGAGTGCGGCATAATCCCCGCAGAAGAGCAACTCCACGCGCTGCGCTACACGGCGGTGCACCAGATGGACAAGGAAGTGACACTGCCCACGGGCAGCGTGCTGCCGGTGGGTTCCATTGCCGACCACATCTCCTTCGGCGGCGTGCCGATCTTCTTCCCCGGCATCCTCGAAGACTACGACAAGCAGGGAGGGCCGCAGTGGGGCATGCTGCCTTCGCTGGATGACCAGTTCTACTTCGTGCGGATTGCCAGCTTGTATCTGAAGGCCGCGGGCATTGCGGAGTTTCTCAAGGAGGATATCAACGGCAAGCCGCTCATCGACCGTCTGGAGGCGGCCTATGCCATGCCGCCCAACGATCCGGACACGGGAATCGTGCGTGTTGAGGAGAAGAACCGCGGTGTCAATTTCGGATTCTTCGACTGTGTCACGCACACGGGTGACCTCCTGTTCGCGTCCGTGCTGAAGTACCGGGCAGCAACCGATCTTACGGCGCTCATGGACGCACTGGGACGGGGCGAAAAGGCAAAGGCATACCGCGATGCCGCCGCGCGGCTGTGCGAGACACTGCCCAAACGCTTTCCCGCCGACCGGGGCATCCTGCGCGCATCGACAGGCCTCAGCGCACAGCCGGATGTGTGGGGCACGGCCTTTGCCGTGTACGTGGGCGCACTGCCGCGCGATGTTGAGACAGCCGCCTGCGTGGGTCTGGCTGAAGCGTTGAAACGCGGCACCATCGCGT
>CAIJOU010000943.1 GCA_903822375.1 Candidatus Hydrogenedentota bacterium | reverse complement strand
ATGGAGTCCGCCCTGTCCTTCACCGGCGACACCGGACCCTATGTGCAGTACTGCTGCGCGCGGATAAACTCAATCCTTCGCAAGAGCGCCGGAACCCTACCCGCCACCGCTGGTGATACGTTCGCCTCGGGTCATGACGCGGAATGGGCACTGCTTATGAAGGTCGCCTCCTTCCCGGCTGTCATCGCCGAGTCGGTCCAGCAGCGCACCTGTGCGCCCATCGCCAATTTCTCGCTCGACCTGGCCCACCTGTTCACCGCGTTTTACCACGACTGTCCGGTGTTGAAGGCGGAAAACGCGGCACAGACCGAATCACGCCTGCTCATATGCCGGGCGGCCCTGCAGACCCTCAAGAACGCCCTGGACCTGCTCGGCATCAGCGCGCCCGAACGCATGTGATTTTACTGGGAGCGCCCGTCACTCCCGTGAAGGCGGAAACATCCTTGCCGACTGTCTCCCCGGAAACGCCCCGTCTTCCCGCGGCACCCCTGGCAGCAAAATGCAACCATCACGCTGACTCTCCGGTCAATACTCCCGTTGAATCCCTGAGTTGCCCCCGCGGAGTATTGTCGATGTCGCGTCGTTCTTTTCACTTGTGCGCTTTTGCGGCTCTTGTTCTCTTCATCGCGTGCCGGTCCACACCCGCGATGGACCGGCTTCGTGTGGACAACGGGCGCATCGTCGATGCGGCGGGCCGCACGGTGGTCCTGCACGGCATGAATGTGGGCGAAAAATCCTCGCGCAAAGGACACCAACTCTGGCAGGGTCCTGAGGAATTCCAGAATCTGCACCGCTGGGGCATGAACGCGGTGCGTCTGCTCATCTTCTGGTCCGCCATCGAACCGGAACCGGGCAAATACGATGAAGACTATCTCAAACTGGTGGACCAAAACATCGCATGGGCAAAGGATGCGGACCTTTACGTGATCCTCGACATGCATCAGGACCTGTTCAGCGAGAAGGTTCCCGGCGGCAACGGGATGCCCGCGTGGGCAACACTCGATGACGGCCAACCGCACCAGACCATCGGCGGTGTCTGGAGCACCGCATACTATGTCAGCCCGATGGTGCACCGGGTTTTTGACAATCTTTACGCCAACGCGACCGGACCCAATGGCACGGGCATACAGGACAGCTTTGCACAGGCATGGCGGCATGTCGCCCGCCGCTATGCCCAGGAGCCTGCCGTGGCCGGTTTCGACCTCATCAACGAGCCTTTCATCGGATCGGACGTGACAAAGGTGGGCATGGCGCTGCTCATGGCGCTGCCGGAGGTCTTCCGGGATGCCGCGTTGCCCACCGAACCGGGTGCCCTGCTGGAAAGCCTTTCGGGTGCCGGCGGTCCCCTGCCCTCCTGGGTGCTGAAAGGGCTGGATGACCCCGCCTGTCACCGCCGCGCGCTGGATGTCATCGCGCCATTCATGCAGGACTTCGAAACCGGTCGGCTGCAGCCCATGTACGACCGTATCACCCGGGCGATTCGCGAGGAGAACACAGACGGAATCGTCTTTCTGGAGCCCTGCGTGCTGGCCAATGTCGGCACGCCCTCCTTCCTTGAGCCGCTCACCGACCGGGAAGGCAGGCGGGACCCGCAGCAGGCCTACATGCCCCATTATTACGACATAACCGTGGACACGGAGCTTGCGTGGGACCCCAGCGCCAACCGGTTGCGCGTGATGATGGGGAACCGTGCGGCTGAGGCAAAACGTCTGGGCATGCCGTTGCTCATGGGCGAATGGGGCGGCTATTACGGCTCGAACCGCTGCAGGAATGCCGCGCGCGCCTCGCTGAAGGAACTGCTCCCAAACACCGCGGGGGATTTTTACTGGGACTATCAGCGCGGCATCGAAAAGACGGTCTATTTCGACGTGCTTTCCCGTCCCCTGCCCTGCATGGTCAACGGGGCCATCGAGACCATGGAACTGGACCTGGACCGCCGGATATTTACCTGCTCATGGAAAGAGAATGTGAACAGGGCGGAGACGCGCTTTCTGCTGCCACACGAATGGACCGGTGCGGACCACAGCTGCCAAATGGACTCAGGCGAAGCCGAGGAAACCGCGGATACACTTGATGGCGCTCTCATAACGGTTCCCGCCGACAAGCCCGGCCGGGCGCGCACATTGACCGTTACCGTGAGACAACCTTAGCCGAAAGAGACCCCGTCCGGTCCCATATGTCCCATATGTCCCATGCTTCCCATTAATCCCATCCAACAGGGTCCCGCCGTTATGTAGCCAGCAGGCGGCTGACCCGGAGCAGGTCGGGAGAGAATTGCGACTTCTTTTCCCAAGTGCTGCTGAGCGGGTTCAGCACCATTTCCTGGTTCTCGATGCCGACCATCATGCCCGTCGCGCCATCAATCAGCGCCTCGACGGCGCGCACACCCATCCGGCTCGCCAATATGCGATCGAACGCCGTGGGGCTTCCACCGCGCTGCATGTGGCCCACCACAGAGACACGACTGTCCTTGAATTCGGACATTTCGGCTACCTTCTTGGCCACGGAGAAGGCGTTGCCCTGCTCGTCGCCCTCGGCAATGATCACGATCATGGACGTTTTTCCGCGCGATTTTGCCAGTTGGAGCCGCGCGACAATGGTGGCCACATCACACTGCTCCTCCGGCACAAGCACCTCCTCCGCCCCCCCGGCAATGCTGGCCATGATCGCAATGAACCCGCTGTGACGGCCCATCACTTCCACAAAGAACAGCCGGTCATGCGAGTCGGCCGTGTCACGAATGCGGTCCACCGCCTCCATGGCGATGTTCAATGCCGTGTCAAAACCGATGGTGTACTGGGTGCCGCCGATGTCGTTGTCAATGGTGCCCGGCAAGCCAATGCAGCGAACGCCATGTTCGGCATGGAGCGCCTCCGCGCCGCGGTAGGACCCATCGCCGCCAATCACCACCAACCCCTCGATTCCGTGCCGCGCCAGTTGCTCCGCCGCGCGGACGCGGCCCTCGGCTTCCATGAACGCCATGCAGCGCGCCGTGTGCAGAATGGTGCCGCCCCGGTTGATTATGCCGCTGACCGAGCGCGCGTCCATCGGGGCGATTTCGCCGTCGATCATGCCCTGGTACCCGTGGCGGACGCCAAACACTTCCAGACCCTTTGCCACACCCGTGCGCACAACGGCCCGAACCGCCGCGTTCATGCCCGGGGAGTCTCCGCCGCTCGTCAATACGCCAATGCGTTTCATCGTTTGCTCACTCCTCACTGTACTGTTGACCGCCTAACGGCGTTTCTTGTTCGAATTCTTGCCCGAGGCCTTGTCCGCAGCCTTGGCCCTGTCTTCCTTTACGGGAACGATCACCTTGTCGCCAACGTTCAGTCGCACGGTCTTCTTCATCTTGTTGTAGGCCAGCAAATCATCCAAATCAACGTGATACTTGTCCGCGATGACCGAGGGATTGTCCCCCGACGCCACCATGTGGACAATCTCTTTGGTTCCCCCCTTCTTGGCGGCCGGTTCTGCGGACGCGGGAGGGTCCTTCTCACCCGCCTTCTTTTCGGGGGACTTTTCCGGTTCCTGCGCCGGAGCTTTCTTGTCCTCGGCCTTGGGTGATTCTTTTTTGTCCGCCTTCTCTTCTTTCTTGTCCTCTTTCTTCTCTTCTTTGGCCGCCTTCTTGGGCTCCGGCTTGGCCGGTGCAACGGCCGGCGCGGGCGGAGCAATCACGGGCGGCGAGGACGCGGCGCGCGCCGCTATAGGCATGCATTCGGCGCGTCCCTGGGCAAGCATGGCCACGGCGGACGCCTCGACACGCCGTCCGCCGCGCTCAAGCGCCTCCGCCTCGTCCACCAGTCTGCGCACTTCGCGCAGCAGCCACTCCCCGCGGGATCGCTCATCCGCGTGCGCCGAAGAGCCGGTCAGATACAGCGACTGCAATTCCTCGCAGCGGACAACCATGTCGGACATCGGTTCGAGAAACGGCTCGCCGCGGTCATCCTCCACCAGGCAGAGGGAACGGACCAGCGCGGCGATTCCCGACATGGCCGGACCAGCCGCCGGGGGGGGCATCTGGCCGGCAT
>CAIJOU010000942.1 GCA_903822375.1 Candidatus Hydrogenedentota bacterium | reverse complement strand
TGTACTTGTCGTTCAGCGTGGCTATTCTTGGGATTCTTCCTTGCGTGTATCTCAGGTGATCGATAAAACCACGCTTTAGCGCGCCGAGACTCAAGCCCCTCCGACTTCCCCACACATCTTGTGTCTGTTCCTGTTTGTCGCTTTTTTTGCCCATCACAAACCTCGCAACTTCTATGCAATCCCAACCTGCTTTGGTCTTAGGACGAGTCTCGTGTCGATCTCGTCACAAACCCTAAACCTTTTGACCCTCATCTGCCAATTTGCGGACAGCGTTTTGGTAGTCGGCTGCAACCGAGTCCATGAAGACCTTGTCAATACCGCCTTTCCATGTGGTGACTTCTCCGAATCTCTTTGGAATCGAGATATCCTTGGGGTTGTACCCGGTCATGTACTTTAACTGCCAACGTTTTGCCTGAACATTCTTTGACCGGGCCACTACAGATTCAGCGAGACGAGAGAGTCCCACAGACGCAAGACACTCCTGGAGACGTTCCTCGGAATAGATGTTCCGGGCGAAGAGGCACGACACCATGCAGGTGAGCTGCACCCGCCGCCGCTCCTCAAGGGCAACGCCGGCGCTCATGACGTCCAGCCCTTGACGTTCCTTTTCCTCGAGGAGGGTGAGTACGCCGCCCGCATTGGTGACGCCAAGCATGGAGCCTGCAGCGAAAACGGGTTCATGATCGTACGAGACCTGACGATACTGGAACTCGTTCTGTTCTGCGAACTTCGCCCGTAGGAGTCCCACGTGGATGCATCCGACCGGGCATCCCTGTTTCCGAATCCATGTACACCGCATTTACGGGACAGGGCCGGAAACATTCGCCGCAGCGAATGCATGAATCCCGTTTCACCCGCACTCCGCCGCCCTTTCGCTGGCGGAACGCGTCAGTGGGACAAGCTTCCGCGCAGGGAGCAGGGTCGCAGCCGAGACAGACCTGGGCTTCGAATCCAGTGCTCAAGCCGCCGGCAGAGCGGATGCGAATCCCGCTTCGATGCCAAGATAGGCTCTGGTGCAACAGTCTTGCGCATGCGAGGGAGCAAGAGTAACATCCAATGCAGCGTTCCATTCTGGTGGCGCGAAGGATTTTCATGACGACCTACCGTATTGAGTTAGAAAATTTCATGTCGGTTTTGAGAACGTCCTATACCATTGGATGTGGCTGACCTGTGCAGGAAAGCACATTACTCCAGAGCCTTCCCTCAGGCTCTATCTTTTTCCGAGCCGCGACGGCCATGGCAATGGGCACATGCGTGAACTGACGTTGCCAGTTGCCGACGACCATATTGGTCTTCCCCGCCATTGCCGCATGAACCGCGTTATGTCCCAGCATCAAGCAGAAGGCGGAGTCGTACGGACTTGCAGGTGTACTTCGAATAGTGTAGCTCGGGTCAATGTATTTCAGGTTGAGTTCCGTACCGATTTTCTTGAAGTGTTGAACAATGTGGTCCTTCAGATACAGTCCCACGTCACTGAACCGAACGTTTCCCGATGCGTCTCTCTCTCCTGTGACCTGAACGAGATCT
>CAIJOU010000941.1 GCA_903822375.1 Candidatus Hydrogenedentota bacterium | reverse complement strand
TGTGCAGGCGGAGATCAGCAATATCATCACTTTTCATCAGTTGCGGCAGGCCCTTCTTCGCGAGGTCGCGTCGTTCGGTGTACAGCGCGGCCTTGTCGCTGTTGCCCGCCAACTTCTCCAGTTCGATCAATCGGTCCAGTCCGGCGATGTACGTGACCGAAAGCCCGGTGAGATAGGCCTTGTCATAGGTTCCGTCCGGCTTCTTCCATCCGGCGTAGCTGGGTGCCAGCAGATTGCCCGCCGCACCGGCCAGGAACAGGTTGTTCTGCGGGTCGCGGCGTGTTTCGATGAAGTTGGCGCTGCGCTCCAGCAGGGGCAGGTAATGGGCGATGGCGGCGCTGTCGCGGCTGATGAGCAGCAGTTCGGACTGCATCACCACGCCTGCGGCGGTGAACTCCATGCCCCAGTCATGAATGTCGATGCGGCCGTCGCCCTGCTTGTAGTAAACCATTGTCGGCGCGGCGGCGTCGCACAGGCAGCCGTCCGGTCCTACCCAGTCCTTCTCGCCCTTCGTTTTGCCGTCCCCGATGTGCGAGAACCACAGATCCTGCGCGTTTTGCACGAAGGTCGTGTAGGGTTCCGTGAAGAAAGGCAGCGAGCAGTACGTCGGCCCATAGCTGTTCTGAATCCACCACGCGCCCCAGGTGGGCCCCTCCACAAACCCGTTCCACGCGGGCGTATAGAGCATGGAAATGTTCTGGTACTCGGGACCGGGATAAAAAAGACGCGCCGAGGTGTCGAGCAGTTGCAGATAGTCCGTGTCGCCCGCACCCTGGTAGTACCTGCCGTCGAAGCGGTCGGCGGCAAGTGCGCCGCAGGACGCGATTGTGGTTGCAATGAGGACGGAAAAGAAGGGAACCATGTTTTTCATGAACGTTCTCCTTGCGAAGGGCATTATGTTCATAGATGGCCATGGAGGTGTCGGAACTTCGAGGGGGAAGCAACATCCCCCGACCGCCTGACGGCGGTCACCCCCTTCGAAGGGGGATTTTCGGGGTCCGACAGCCCACATTCACGACAGGCTGCATTGTAACCCAACGGGGGATGACGGCGCCCGTAATGTTTTGGCGGGGACGGGGTATTATTTGGCGTGACGTGTTACAGGCAGTGAATGTGATCATCTCGGCCCCGGAAACAAAGGCCGATATTCATAAGAACGCCGGCGTGCGGACATCCCTTTCGAGAACCGCACGCCGGCGCGATGTGTTTCTTGGACTATTCCTGCTCCGCCTTTTTCGCCTCGTGCTGCTTGCGGATGAAATCGACCGTCTTGGCCAGTCCGTCCTTAAGCGACATTTCGGGTTTCCAGCCGAGCACTTCGGCCGCGCGCGCGCCGGTGATGAAGATCTTCTCCACCTCGCCCGGGCGCCGGTCCTTGAGCAGGGGCTTTCCGGTGAAGCCCGTGATTCCACGGAGGATGTCGAACAGTTCTTTGACCGACGCGCCCTTGCCCGAGCCAAGGTTCAGCGTCGCGCCGGTTCCCTTCTTCAGCGCAAGCACGCAGCCGCGCGCGATGTCGCCCACGTAAACGTAGTCGCGCAGCATGGCACCCTGGCCGTAGAGCGTGGGCGACTTGTCCTCAAGCATGAGGCCGGCCAGAATGGAGCACACGCCCGCCTCGCCGTGGGGGCTCTGGCGCGGCCCGTACACATTGGGGAAGCGCAGAATGGTGGCGGGCAGTTTGTACATGCGGCTGTACAGGCCGATGTAATTCTCAACGCAGAGCTTGCTGGTGCCGTACTGCGATTCGGGCAGCGGCGGGCAGTGCTCATCCGCCGGAAGCTTCTCCGGCGACCCGTAGATGGCGCCGCCGGTGGAGGCGAAGATAAACTTCTTTACATTTGCGGCCACGCACATTTCGAGCAGGTTGAGCGAGCCGCGCACGTTCACGTCCGCGTCAAAGATCGGGTCCTGCACGCTGCGCCGCACGTCTATCTGCGAAGCGAAATGGGCGACGATCTCCGGTTTCTCGTCATCAAACACGTCGGTCATTTGGGCCGAGCGTATGTCGAGTTCGTAAAACTTCGCCTTCGGGTTGAGGTTGTCCTCCGAACCGGAGGAAAGATCGTCGACCACCACCACCTGGTGTCCGGCGTCAACATAGGCGTCCACCACATGGGAACCGATGAAACCGGCTCCTCCTGTAACCAAGATCTTGCTCATCGCAATCAGTCTCCCTTGCCGCGCGGCTGGGCGAATCGAAAAGATCCGGCATTGGATTCCTCACGCGCGAACCTCTATGGTACCGGAGATCCGCGCTCCAAGTCCATTGCGGGTTCACGGGAACTTCGCGGAGGGAACGGTGTTATACTCGAATGCACACACACAATGACGGCTTCTGTCACGGGCGCGCATCGATTATGAACAAAACCATACTGCTGCTTGCGGTGCTGGCCGCCCTGCTGGGCGGTGCGACGGTCATCCAGTCGCTGCGCGCGCACAGCGCGAACGCGGCGGACGAAGGGTTGCGCCGCGAACTCGCGACGGCGAGGTCCGCACTCGCCGCGTTGCAGGCAAAGGCGGATGCCGCCGCTGCCGTTTCCAACAAAGACAAAGATCCGACTGAAGGCCCTTCGTCCGGCGATGCATCGGGCGAAGCTGCCGATGCGAAGGAAGGCGAGGGAGCGCCGCTGATGGCGTCACTGATCGACTTGGCCGTACAGTCGATGATGAATGAGCCGCACGGCAAGGGCGGTGCCGGGGATGCGGCAAAGGACAAGAAAGCGGACAAGGACAAGGGCGCCAAGAAGAACGGCGACTCCGCCCCGCTGACCGCGGAAGAACGCAAACAGCGGCGCGAGGAAAAGCGCGAGGCGCGCGCCGGCGGAAGCGGCCCGGCGGCGAAGATGGTGCTCCAGGCAACGAAGCTCATGAAGTCGGGCAATTACGGGGAGGCGCAGTCCCTGCTCGAACAGAGTATTGCCGCGGACCCGGCGAACCGCCAGGCGTGGAAGACGCTGGCCTCCCTTCAGCGGCAGACCGGCATGGCCGATCAGGAACTGCAAACCTACGCCGACTGGATGCAGGCCATGCCGGATGATGCGCTGGCGCGCTATCTTGCCGCGGGGGCCTTCTCGCGAAACGGCATGGACAGCGAGGCCCGTCAGTATTTGGCAGATTTCCAAAACATGAGTCAGGGCGACCTGCGCGCCTATCCCATGGCCGCGCAGATGTACCAGCAAATGGGCATGCGCGCTGAGGAGGGCGACACCCTGCGCCAGTGGGTGGCCGACGCTCCGGACGCCACGGACGCGCGGCGCCTCATGGGCGACTACTACCGACGCATGGGCGACACCAACGCGGCGCTCACGGAGTACCAGACCTTGGCCGCGCTCCAGCCCAACAGTCCCTCCGCGTACGTGCAGATGGGAAACGTCTACCGGCAGACAGGGCAGTATGCGGCTGCAGTGGGACAGTATGAAACGGCGCTGGACCTGCGCCCCGGAAGTGTTTCAACGCTCGGCCGCTTGGCCGAGGCACAGCGGCTTTCGGGAGATCTGAACGCGGCGGCCG
>CAIJOU010000940.1 GCA_903822375.1 Candidatus Hydrogenedentota bacterium | reverse complement strand
GCCCTGGAATCCTCCGGTGTGGGCACGCTGGACTGGATTGTTTCAGAAAAAAGGTACGTTTGGGATGACAACACCAGACGCCTGTTCGGTCTGGACCCCCACAACGGTGCCGATATGGCGGAACAGTTCATGGCTGCGGTGCATCCGGAAGACCGGGACCGCATATACGCCGAACTGCTCCATGCGCTGAAGTCCCAGTCTGAGATTGACGCGGAGTTCAGGATGATATGGCCCGACCAGAGCATCCATGACATCTCGGGGCGGGGCAAGGTTCACCGGGACGCTTCAGGACGGGCAGTCCGCATCACGGGCGTATGCTGGGACATCAGCGCCCGGAAAGAGATCGAATCCACACTAAAGGCATATTCTGACCGGCTCGGTCACATGGTTGATGAACGGACGCAGCAGTTGCGTGATGCCCAGGACGAGTTGGTCCGCAAGGGGAAACTGGCTGTTCTGGGGCAGTTGGCGGGCGGTGTGGGCCATGAACTGCGCAACCCGCTTGGAGTTATCTCCAACGCGGTTTATTTTCTGAAATTGATCAATGACGGGGCGGACGAGACGACCAGAGAGTATCTGAACATCATATCTTCAGAGGTGTACAACTCACAGAAGATCATTTCAGACCTGCTTGGATTTGCACGGACAAGCAGGGCGGATCGTTCAGCCGTTTCCCTGTCGGTGCTGGTCACCGAGGTGCTGGCCCAGATTTCACCGTCCGACGATGTGAAGGTGATCAGGGAGATTCCGGAGGACCTGCCACTGTTGTCGGTTGACCCCGGCCAGGTGAAACAGGTGCTCTCCAATATCATCCTGAATGCCTGTCAGGCGATGCCGGGCGGCGGCGTGCTGACGGTGGTGGCGCAATACGGGGATGGCCGCGTCCGGATTTCCGTTGCGGATACCGGGTGCGGCATGTCGGGAGAGGAGCTGTCGCAGATTTTTGAACCGTTGTATTCGACCAAGGCTCGCGGTATTGGCCTGGGGCTTTCGGTGACCAAGAACCTTGTGGAGGCCAATGACGGCAAGATTGAAGTGTCGAGCGAACCGGGCAAAGGCAGCACCTTCACAGTGGTGCTGCCGGTGCGGGAGTAGTCTTGTTGGAGGCACCCATTCGAGAACTGGTGATTGACGACGATCCCAGGATGGTCAAGACCCTCGTGGATATTCTTCGGGCAAAGGGCCATGCGCCACAGGGCGCACGCAGCGGCGAAGAGGCCCTGGAGATGCTCGGCAGAATGCCCTTTGACTGCGTCGTGACCGACATACGCATGGGGGCCATGGACGGCTTGACGCTGTTCCGTCTTATCCGTTGCGCCGGCCATACCCTGCCGGTCATCTTCATGACCGCTTACGCCGATGAGGACATGGTGCGGCAGGCATTGATGGAGGGGGTTGTGGGGGCAGTCACAAAACCTTTCGACATGGAGAGGCTACTGGCATTTCTCAACCGGGTGCGCGAGTCCGGTTCCGTCCTGATTGTCGGCGACGACCCTGAATCCTGCCTTGCCATCGGCGACGCTTTGGAAGCGCGCGGTCTTTCCGCAGAGCATATGCCCAGCGCCGCCGTCTTTGGGTGCGTGCCGCGCCCGGAACGCCTGAGCATCCTTGTGGATATGAGATTCAACCGAACAACTGGATTGGAGATTCTCCAGGAGCTCCGTCGAAGTTCGGGAACGGTCCCCATCATCCTTGTTGACGGATGCCGGGAAGAGACTGGCGATGCGGTGGATGAGGCGCTGAGCGGCGGAATTCACGCATGCCTTGACAGCCCCGTGGATGTGGACCGCCTTTTCGCGCTGCTTGCAGAACTGCGCCACGCTAAACTGCGCCGCCTGTTGGACACCCTTACCGGAGAGGACCGTTAAACACATGCCGTCCGCCAGCAAAATCCTGATTGTGGACGACGACGCCAATCTTCGCAGGACGCTGTCGGACATCCTGCGCATCAAGGGTTACATCCCTCTCGCCGCGTCTCAGGGGGTTGCCGCATGCGGATTGGTCAGGGAACAACACCCCGCCCTGGCACTGGTCGACCTGCGCCTGCCCGACATGGACGGCCTCAAGCTCATTGAAAAGTTCAAGCAACTCCTGCCCGAAATGGAATGCATTTTGTTGACGGGGCATGCTTCACAGGAATCGGCCATCGAGGCGGTGAATCTCGGGGCGTACAGTTATCTGGAAAAGCCTTACGACATGGGCCATCTGCTGATCACCGTCCAGCGCGCCCTCGAACGGCGCGAGGCGGTGGAAGCCCTGCGCAGAAGCGAGGCGCAGTATCGCGAACTGGTGCAAAGTGCGAACAGCATCATCCTGCGCACGGACACCGAAGGCAGAATTTCCTTCTTTAACGAGTTTGCCGAAAGATATTTCGGCTACACGCAGCAGGAGATTCTCGGTGCGAACGTGATTGGCACAATTGTCCCCCAATCCGATTCCGCGGGACACTTCCTGACGACCATGATGCAGGACATCCTGATCGAGCCCGAACGGTATGCGGTCCTTGAAAACGAGAGCGTGCGCAAGAACGGTGAGCGCACCTGGGTGCTCTGGTCCAATAAGATTGTTCGGGACGAGCGGGGCGCGTATGCGGGCATTCTCAGTGTGGGAAGCGACATCACCGAGGTGAAACGCATCGAGGAAGAACTGCGGCTTCGGGTCCGTCAGCAGGCGGCGGTGGCCGAACTGGGGCGCCATGCCCTGGTGCAATATGATCTTGCCGCCATTCTGCGAGACGCGGTGAAGCTGACGGGCCGCGGGCTGGACGTCGACCTGGTCGAGGTGCTGGAGTGCCTTCCCGAAGAGAGCGTGCTGCTGCTGCGCGCGGGCATTGGATGGACAGAGGGTCTCGTCGGCCGGGTGATCGTCGAATCCGGCCCCGAAACGCTTTACAGCAGAACCCTGACAGGGGACAGCGCCGTTATCCTGGAGGAATTGGATGCGGACGCGCCCCATGACTGGGTGAGGGACCTTCAGAGCCACGGCGTGGCAAGCGGCATAACCATAATGATTCCAGGCGACGGCGCGCCTTTCGGCGTGCTTGGCGCCTATGCCCGTGTCCGGCGCTCATTTTCCAAGCAGGACACGCTGTTTCTTCAGGCCATGGCCAACATTTTGGGCGATTCCATCGCGCGCAAGAACGCCGAAAACCGTCTCGTGCAGCAGAAACAGCAGTTGCGCGCCCTGGCCTCCGACCTGGCACTTGCCGAGGAGCGTGAGCGGCGCCGCATCGCCATAGGTTTGCACGACCAGGTTATTCAGAATCTGGCCGTGACCACCATCAGGCTGGACAGCCTGCGTCAGGCATTGCATTCGCAGGATGACCTCAACGTGCTCCAGACGGCCCGGGACAGCACCGGCGCGGCCATCGCCGACCTGCGGTCGCTCACGTTTGAACTGAGCCCGCCCGTTTTGTATGAGCTGGGCCTTGAGGCGGCGCTTCAATATATGGCGGAACAGATGGAGCGCGAACACGGATTGCCGGTGCAGTGTTTTGACGACAGACTGGAAAAGCCGTTGCGCGATGATCTTCGGGTAACCCTGTACCGGTCGGTGCGCGAACTCATAATGAATGCGGTCAAGCACGCCCGTGCCAGCGTCTTAAAAGTGTCCGTGTCGCGTTTTGGTGAAGATATCCGTATACTTGTCGAGGACGATGGCGTCGGCTTTGACAATGCCGCGCTTGAAATACGGCCTCCCGCGGGAGCAGGATTTGGGTTGTTCAGCATCAGGGAGCGGCTTGGATGTCTGGGCGGGCAGATTGCGATTGATTCGAAACCGGGCCAGGGGACGAGAATTACCCTGTCGGTGCCGCTTTCGCCAGAGGATAAGGTATGAACGCAGAACAAGGCATGTGCGTCCGTGTGGTACTGGCGGACGACCACAAGATCATGCGCGAGGGTCTGTGCAGTCTGCTGCGCAACGATCCCAGGGTGGAGATCGTGGGCGTGGCAGAGGACGGGCGCAGCGCTGTGCAGTTGGTCCGGGAACTGAAACCCGACGTTGTTGTCATGGACGTGGCCATGCCCGACCTGAACGGGATTGACGCGGCGCGCAGAATCAAGGCCGAACAGCCGGATGTGCGCATTCTCGCCCTGTCCATGCACGCCGACAAGCGGTACATTTCGAGCATGCTTCAGGCCGGCGCCTCCGGGTATCTCCTCAAGGACTGTGCCTTCAAGGAACTTGTCCAGGCCATTCACACCGTTTCCCACCGGCAGGTGTATCTCAGTCCGAGCATCGCCGCTCTCGTCACCGAGGACTATGTGCGGCAGCTGATGTCCAAGGGCGGCTCCCCGGCGTCAATGTTGAGCCCAAAGGAGCGCGAGGTCCTTCAACTGATGGCCGAAGGCCACAGCACCAAGCAGATCGCCGCCACCCTGTTCCTGAGCGTGAAGACCATTGAAACCCACCGGCAGCAAATCATGGAAAAACTGGACATCCACAGTGTTGCCGAACTGACCAAGTTTGCCATCCGCGAAGGATTGACATCGCTGTAGTCCCCGAATGAAAAGGAACCGGGGCGGGTTCCTCTGGGCGGTGGGGCCATATGCAGGGGTCGGGCCGACCGGTCGGGTCAAACGGTGCCAGCGCCGGGGGAGGGATTCTTCGCGCCGCTCCCCTTCCCTGTCTTGGCCTGCCACCGCAAGCATCAGGGATTTAGAGAGGCACAATCAGGGATTACCTGATTCCCACTTCATCACCCATGAGTCATAATTCAATTGGAAGACACAGGCGTGCCATCTGGGTGCTGGAAGTGGGTTTTCCCATGGAGACTATTGCGGTGACGAACAGGGGGATATGCGTGGATTGGAGAAGGGGCAGGGCGCGTTTACCCGCATAATGGGAGCGTTGTTATGACCATCAGTGTATTGCTTGTGGACGATCACACCGGCGTGCGGGAGAGCCTGCGCTGCCTGTTGGACAAGGAAGAGAGTCTTGATGTGGTGGGGGAGGCCGAAAACGGGCGCATAGCCGTGCAGATGGTTGATGAACTGCATCCGGATGTGGTTGTGATGGACGTCCTTATGCCGGAACTCAACGGCATCGAGGCCACCCGGATCATCCGGGAGCACGGCAAGAGCACGAAGGTGCTGGCGCTTTCGATGCATTCAGAGCGACGCTATATCGCCAACATGCTACGGGCCGGCGCGTCCGGATATGTCCTCAAGGATCATGCCTATTCAGAACTGGTGCGGGCGGTGTTCTCCGTGGCGGGATATGTGAAGCCCAGACAGGGCGTTATGGGCGGGACGCCGCTGTTGACTGCGTTGGACTCCCTTCAGCCGGGCGACCACCTCTGCTGCATTCATGAAACCGAAGAGGAATTCCGGGCGGTGGTCGAGTCCTACCTTCGGCAGGGGCTTGATGCTTCCGAGAAGATAATCTACATTGCGGACATCCGAAGTCCCCAGATAGTCATGGAATGGCTGAGCGAATGCGGCTTTGACATGGAGCGCCGCATTGAGAGCGGGCAGTTCAAGGTGGTCCGATCGCAGGGCACGTACAGCCAGGGCGGAGCCTTTGATCCTGAGCGGATGCTCGCCTATCTGAAAAGCGAATTGCGGGAAGCGAGGGAAGAGGGTTACAAGGCATTGCGGATTGCCAGTGAGATGACCTGGGCCTTGTCGGTATTTGACGGTTCCGAACGGCTCGGCGAATATGAGGCCAAACTGAACGTTTTTCTCCGCGCAGCCGCCTGTACGGTGCTCTGCCTGTATGACCGGAACCAGTTCCCCCCGGAGACCCTGTTGGAAGTGCTGGAAACGCACCCCATTGTCATTTGCGGCATGGACGTATGCGACAATTTTCACTATGTTCCGCCTGAACACTATCTGTCTGCCGTGGCGGCCGAGGTGAAGCTTGACCAGAAACTGGACAGCCTGCGGAGATACCGCCAGACGGAAGCCGATCTCAAGAGGACTGCGGATCTGCTCACGCACCTCTTTGACACGTTTCCCACGCCGATGTACTACAAGGACTCGCATGGTGTTTATCTGGAATGCAACCGGCCTTTTGCGGAGCAGATTCTGGGACTGCCCAAGGAGAAGATTCTGGGACGCACGCTGGGTGAATTGAGCGGCGAGCTGTCCGAAGACTTGAGGGCTTTCTGCCAGGAAAGGGACGCACAACTACTGTGCACGGGCGGCAAGCAGACCTATGAAACGCAGGTGCTGTGCGCCGACGGTGAACGTCGTCCGTTCCTCATGCACAAACAGTCGTTTGCCGACCCGCGGCTGGACGGGCCCGCCATCATGGGCATGATGACCGACCTTTCCGAGCAGAAACGGGCCGAGGCGGAGAGCGTCCGGCTGTTCGCCGCCATTGAACACGCGGCCGAGGCCGTCGTAATCACAAACACCAAGGGGACTATTCAGTATGTGAATCCCGCCTTTGGGGAGATCACGGGCTACAGTCGGGAGGAGGCCGTTGGCGCAAACTCGAGTATTCTCAAGAGCGGCAAACAGGACGACGCCTTTTACCGCAAAATGTGGGAGCAACTGAACGGAGGGCGGGCTTGGTCCGGACGCCTGCTGAACAGGCGCAAGGACGGAACGCTCTACGACGAGGATATGACCATTTCGCCCGTCACGGACGCACAGGGAAACCTGACCCATTTTGTGGCGATCAAACGCGACATCACCGAAAACGTAAATCTCACCGCCCGGCTGCGACAGGCCCAGAAGATGGAGGCCATCGGAACGCTTGCCGGGGGCATTGCACACGATTTCAACAACATCCTCGCAAGCATCTTTGGCTTCAGCGAACTGGGAATGGAAGAGGTGGACCCCGCGTCGCGCCTGCATGACGATCTCCGGCACATTCATGATGCGGCGAAGCGCGCCAAGGAGCTTGTTTCCCAGATTCTCACGTTCAGCCGGCAGGCGGAGGGCGACCGTTATCCGCTCCGGATGGAATCGGTGGTCAAAGAGTGCATGAAACTGCTTCGGGCAAGCATTCCCACGAATATTGAATTCGTGGTGAAATCTGGACCGAATTGCCCCCAGGTGGTGGCGGACGCCACGCAAATGCACCAGATCATCATGAACCTGTGCACCAACGCATATCACGCCATGCGCGACGAGGGTGGCACCCTGACGGTGGAACTGAACCCCTTCTTCGCTGATGAAACGGACGGCCAACGCACTCCGGAACTGTGCCTTACCGTCAGTGACACGGGACCGGGCATGCGCCCGGAGATACTGGACCGCATTTTTGAGCCCTACTTTACCACCAAGACCGCGGGGGAGGGCACGGGATTGGGACTGGCAACCGTCTACGGCATTGTGGCGAGCCACGGGGGCACTGTCACGGTGAGCAGCGAGGAGGGCAGGGGCACGACATTCAGTATTTACTTCCCCGGTGCCGTGACCAGTGCGCCCGAAAGACCGGTTACGGAGGAGGAGCCTGTGTTCGGGGGGAACGAGCGGATACTCGTTGTTGATGATGAGGTGCCGCTCATTCTGCTGTTTGAAATAGTGCTCTCGCGTCTGGGTTACAAGGTTACGGCCATGCAAAGCAGTCTGGAAGCGCTGGCCGCCTTCAAGGCTTCCCCGCAAGACTATGACCTGGTATTGACGGACCAGACCATGCCCGGCATGACCGGATGCCAGCTTAGCCAGCAAATACTTGCCATCCGTCCGGACATACCCATAATCCTCAGTTCAGGCTACAGCGAAAACGTGCAAAAAGACGCGGCGTTGGGCAATGGAATCCGCGCCTTCATGACCAAACCAGCAGAGACCAACAGTGTTGCGCGGCTCGTGCGCCGCGTGCTCGATGGTGCCAGGAACCAGCAGGCCGCCACGGAACCGGTGCGGGCATGAAGACATAAAAGAAGGGGGAGATCCGATTTCGGGACATTTCAGCGTAAAGGCGGGTATAATGGGAATAGAGAGTGTAAAGTTGCCCGGAGGACTCAGCCGTACTTCCGGAATCGGGGGCGCGATGAAGACAACACCCAAGAGGCTTTTGTTCGTGGATGATGACCCGAACATCCTCGACATACTCGAACGGATGATTGCGCCTTATGCCGCAGGTTGGGAGACGCACTTTTCCCTCGGCGCGGATGAGGCGATAGCCCTGGTCGAACAGGTCGATTTTGACGTTGTCGTCTCCGATGCGCGCATGCCGGAAAAGGATGGATTCTGGCTCTTGAAGACGTTGCAGGAGGCGGAGCGCACCCGGAGCATTCCGGTGATAATCCTGACGGGCGACTGCGAACCCAGCCTCAAGCGCCAGGCATTGGAACTGGGCGCAACGGACCTGCTGAACAAGCCCATCTGCCGGGAGGATTTACTGGGCAGGCTGCGCAGCGCCCTGCGACTCAAAGGCTACCAGGACGAACTGGCCGAGAATATACTGTCGCTTGAGGACAAGGTTGTCGAACGGACCCAGGCGCTCGAAACCTCCCACCGCGAGATTCTGTGGCGCCTGGCAAAAGCCTGCGAATACCGCGACGACCAGACAGGTCACCACGTCGTGCGCGTGGCGCTTTATTCCCGGGCGATTGCCATCGGTCTGGGAATGCCCCCCCATTTCGTCGAGGACATTTTTCTTACCAGCCCCCTGCATGACATCGGCAAGATTGCCATTCCCGACCGGGTCTTCTTAAAGCCCGGGTCACTCACCCTGGACGAGGTGAAAGTCATGCAGAGTCACTGTGAGATTGGTTCCCGCCTGCTGCTTGAACAACCCAAGGCGCTGGAGGCGCTCCACTGGACCGAAGAGGTCCAGCACCCAAAACGCGATTTGGCCGATGAGAACCCCTTCATCAGGATGGCCTCGCGTATCGCCCTCAGCCACCATGAGAAATGGGACGGCACCGGATATCCCAACGGACTGGTCGGCGAAGACATTCCGGTGGAGAGCCGGATAGTTGCGCTGGCCGACGTGTTTGACGCGCTTGTCTCAGAGCGGGCATACAAACCGGCCTTCCCCGTTGAAAGGTCAAGGCAGATTATCGCCGAGGAGGCCGGAAGTCACTTTGACCCGGCAATGTGCCGAATTTTTGAGGAGCAGATAGCGGAAATAGAGAGAATACGCGTTCAGTTTATTGAGCCTCCGGCCGAAGTAAACATTGAGAGCGCCCGTTAGCGGTCCGGACAGCCCCCCAGAAGTTGTATTAGGCGGAAATGACGACAGTGAAGGAAACGGATTTGCGGATTCTCGTCGCGGAAGATGACACGACCACCCGGCACATGCTGGAGGCGCGTTTGAGGCGTTGGGGACACGAAGTGGTATGCGCCGAGAACGGCGATGATGCATGGCGCATCCTTGAGATGGACGACGCGCCGAGCCTGTTGCTCTTGGACTGGATGATGCCCGGCAGGACCGGGTTGGACCTGTGTCGGCAGCTTCGCACGATGGATACGGCGATTGTCCCCTATATCATCCTGCTCACGGGATTGGGAAACAAGGAAGACATCGTGGCGGGATTTGAGGCGGGTGCGGATGACTACGTCACCAAGCCCTTCAACAGCGCCGAACTGCGGGCGCGCATCAAAACCGGCCAGCGGGTTCTTGAACTGCAATACTCGCTGGCCAGGCGGGTGGAGGACCTGAAGGCTTCGCTGTTCCATGTGAAGACCCTTCAGGGGATACTTCCCATCTGTATGCACTGCAAAAAGATACGAAACGACAAAGAGTCCTGGCAGAGAATCGAAAGCTATATTCAGGAGCACACCGACGCGCTGTTCAGCCATGGGTTGTGTCCGGACTGTCTGGAGAAATATTATCCCCAGTCCGAAATCGATTCAGTCTCCACAGGTTGAGCCCTGACGAACGAAGACGGGCGGAATTCGTCGGCACATCATGACAGGACCCACCCCCCTCCGGAAGGCGTCCCAGGAAAGCGTTCATTCATTCCGCAACCGTTCTGCAAGGCGGGTGTTGCGGTGGGAGATTCGGCTGTTGCGCAGGGCCAGGGCCAGGGCCTTCCTGCTGCCCACGATCACGACGAGGCGCTTGCCGCGCGTGATGGCGGTGTAGAGCACGTTGCGCTGAAGCATCATGTAGTGCTGGGGCAGAAAGGAAAGCACCACGGCGGGATACTCGCTGCCCTGGGACTTGTGCACGGTGGCACAGTAGGCGAGCGTGAGATTGTCCGTCTCCTCAAAGGGATAGATCACCTGCCGCTGATCGTCAAAGGCCACCTGAAGCTCGCCCGCGTCAGTGTCCACCAGCGTGATCACGCCCGTGTCACCGTTGAACACATCGAGGTCGTAATTGTTGCGCAACTGCATCACCTTGTCGCCGACACCGAACTCGCGGCGCGGCACGGGCGTGCCGCCGGGGTTGAGCGCGGCCTTGAGCGCCGCGTTGATGTGCTCCACACCGGCCTCGCCGCGCCGCATCGGAGCGAGCACCTGAATGTCACGCACCGGGTCGAGCCCGAAGTGCGCCGGAACGCGGCGCGCCACCACTTCAACGATCGTCTCCAGCGCGGCGGCGGGGTCGTCGCGCTCGATGAGCACAAAGTCGGTGTCGTTGAAGCGGGGCATTTCGCCCCGGTTGATGCGGTGCGCATTTTCGATGATGCCGCTGCCGTCGGCCTGACGGAACACAGTGTCGAGCCGGACCACGGGCACGAGGCCGCTGGCAATCACGTCGAACAGCACGTTGCCCGGTCCCACGGACGGAAGCTGGTCAACGTCGCCCACCAACAGCAGCCGCGCAAAGGGCGGGACCGCGGCAAGCAGGCTGTTCATGAGCTGCGCATCGATCATCGACGCCTCGTCGACCACCACCATGTCCGTGCTGAGCGGGTTGTTCTCATCGCGCTGGAATTTGCCCGTGTTGGGGCTGTACTCCAGCATGCGGTGGAGTGTGCGCGCCTCGCGGTCCGTGGCGGCCTCCATGCGCTTGGCCGCGCGGCCGGTGGGCGCGGCAAGCACAAAGGACAACCCCTTCTTCTCCAGAACGGCGAGCAGGCTGTTGAGCACGGTTGTCTTGCCCGTTCCCGGGCCGCCCGTGATGACGAGCACCTTGGTTTCGACGCCCATGCGTATCGCCTCGCGCTGGCCGGGCGACAGTTTTATGCCTTTGAGCTTCTCCACCCACTGCAGCGCCTTGTCCACCTGGATCGGCACGGGTTCGCAGGGCGTGCGCAGCAACCGCTTGAACCCCTCGGCGCAGCCGCGTTCGGCGGCGTGCATCAGCGACACGAAGCAGGCGTCGCCCTCAAGAACCATTCGCTGCGTCCCGACCAGTCGCGTGATTCCACCGCCCAGCAGTGCCGGGGCGACGTTGAGCAGCCGCGCCGCATCCTCTGCCAGTCGCGCCCGATCGAGGAACATGTGCCCCTCGCCGCCGGCGGCATTGAGCGTGTGCAGCAGACCCGCCTCGATGCGCGCGGGCGAGTCCGGCGCGATGCCGATCTGGCGCGCGATGCGGTCCGCCGACTGGAATCCGATGCCGTTGATGTCTTCGGCGAGCCGGTAGGGGTTGTCGCGCACGACCGATGCGGCCCGGCCGCCGTACTGCTTGAATATCTTGACCGCCTGGCCGGGCGTGACGCCGCAGCCCTGCAGGAAGAGCATGACCGAATGGACCGACCGCCGCTCGTTCCAGGCGTCGCGGATTTGCCGCGCCCGCTTGGGACCGATGCCCGGCACGGCGCGCAACCGTTCCGGCTGCCGGTCGATGACCCGAAGCGTCTCCTCGTGAAAGGCCTGCACCAGCCGTTTGGCGTACTCGGAGCCGATGCCGGGAATCAGTCCGGACCCCAAATAGGCCTCTATCGTCTCAACGGTGCTCGGCAGAATCGTCTCGCACAGGGTGACGCGGAGTTGCCGGCCGAAACGCCGGTCCTCCACCCAGCGCCCCGTTATGCGCACCGTCTCGCCCGGAGACACCGCAAGCAGATTTCCCACAAAGGTTACCAGGTCAGGCTGTCCCTTCACAGTCATTCGCGCGACAACATACCCGTTTTCGGGGTTCTCGTAGACGATGCGCGCGACGACTCCCTCTATTTCGACCTCGGTTTCGAGGTCCGACTGGTTCGGGTCATCGGGCGGATGGGGCACCGGCCCGTGCCGCGGTTCCGGGGGGAAGTGCAGTTGCGCCATCAGAGCGGCTCGCCGCCGAAGCGGCGCACATGGATGACATCCGTCGTGGCGCGCGGTCCCATGGACGCCAGAAACAGCGCCACATGCGCGATATCCTCAGGCGTCATCCAGTCCGTCTTGTCGCGGTCGGGCATTTCCTCCTCCGACAGCCGCGTGGTCACGCCGCCGGGACACAGCGCATGCACCGCAATGCCATGGGGGCGCAGTTCCAGCGCAAGCGTCTTGCTCAGGCCGTTCAGCCCGTGCTTCGATGCGCAGTAGGCGCTCTGCCGGTCCAGGCCCTTCAGCCCCGACACGCTCGAAACGTTGATAATCCGGCCCGACTTGCGCGCCATCATGCCCGGCAGGAACGCCTTGATGCAGCGAAACGCACCGGTCAGATTCACATCGATAGTGCGGGTGAACTCTTCGTCCGTAAGTTCCACGAACGGCTTGAATTTGCCGTAACCCGCATTGTTCACCAGGATGTCCACCTGCCCAAATTCGGCAAGCACCCGCCGCGCCATTGTCGTCACCGAGGCGGGGTCGGCCACATCGCAGCGCAGCGCAATGACCCGGCGTCCTGTTTCCGCCGTCAGGCGGCGTGTTTCCTCAATTTCGTCCTCCGAACGTGCGGCCACGGCGATATCGCAGCCCTCACGGGCAAAGGCCAGCGCAATAGCGCGTCCAATGCCGCGCCCCGCGCCGGTGACAACGGCGGTCTTTCCATCAAGCAGCATAAAGGAGAAATCCTCCTGAAGAACGGTGTCAAACTTGGGATATGCTACACCGCCCGGACTGACAAGACAACCCTTCGGACCTATTCCGGGAGCGAAACACCGAAGCCTGCCAGTTCTAAGATAATAAATATGACAAAAGAGAACGGTTCCCGTGCTGTCGCATGGATTCTATCGTATGAAAAGTGAAAATTCGGTTGCGCATCGGGGCATTCGCGTCTATAATTGTTTACAGAAGAGTTTCGTCAAGAACCGCATATGAATAGACTTCTCTCGGTGCAGTGGTCCAGGCGGAACCTTTGTGAAGGCATATCTGGCGCAAAGGCATGACCAACGGGTTCAACTGGAGGTGTATTGTGTCTTCGTCCGCAGTCAATCCAGTGTTGGACGTGAACCGATGAGTTGTCGACTTCAACGGCCCAATCTTCCAAGTCCGACAATGATTACGGTTATTTATCATGAATCATTGTTTTAGAATGGACACCCCTTTCCATTTCATCCAAACCCAAAACGTTTACGTAAACCCTTTTAGAAAAGGGACTTGCGTTTTATTTGCGCGCGCGGCACGAGTCTTGCTTAGTAATTGGTGTGGCCTCCTGCAGAACCTTGGTGGCGGCACTTTGGCGAAGGCGATGGTGTCCCATCTGTTGGCTCTCTGGAATGCCGATGAAGACGTTATCGGTGCTTCGGGGGTTGTGCAGGCGGTTTAAAGGTGTATTAAAATGTACCAGACGCAAGGGTCCTCAATGGCTTTATTCTGAAGATCCGGAGAGTTATGTTTCATGGCAACCAGCACCAGTGAACTAGTCGGAGATCTTCTTCGCAAAGCCCAGGCGTTCGATGCATGGCACGAAGAAGCGGTAGCCCGGCTCCAGCGGCAGGCCGCGCGCCTGCATGAGCAGGCGGGGCGGTTGATGCAGGCCCGTTCCGACGACGAAAGCCAGACCTCGGTTGATGCCGAATTCGCCCAACAGAGCGAACGGCTTGCCGAGGAGACGGCCGCCAAGAATACAATTCTTGCCGAGGCGGACGCGCTGCGCGCGACGCTGGCGGAGCGTGACCAGCGGCTTGCGGAATTGGAGACGTTGCGGGGGATGGGGGCGGAGTACGATGCGCGCATCGCCGAACTGGAGAGTGTGGCCGGGCTGGTGGACGGACTGCGCGGGCGCATCGCTGAATTGGAATCTGCCGAGGGCCAGTTTGCAGAACTGCGCGAAAGGGCGGACAGGACCGATGCGGCAGAG
>CAIJOU010000939.1 GCA_903822375.1 Candidatus Hydrogenedentota bacterium | reverse complement strand
CAAGAATCGGTAGCTTATCGTTTGGTCCATACCGCGCGCCCCCTGCGCAAGCCTGTGACATTCTTCCCAACGCGGGTCTGCCCGCGGAGTTGGTATGATGACAAATCAGTTGTTCTTGAGCATTGCCGCGTCCTGTATGGTCGTCGCGCACTGTGTGGCCGCGACGGAGGCACAGGAGGGCGATGCCTTTGCGCGCGCCGATGGAGAAACGCACCGCTGGACCATCGGCACGGCGGCCGTCCAGATGACCTACGCCTGTGCAGACGGCCAACTGCGGATGGAGCATTTCCAGAACAGGCTCAGCACACCGGTTCGCGAATACGCCTCCCCCTCGCTGCCCTTCGGCGTGGAGGCCCTGCCGACCGGGGCATTCGCGTTCGAGAACCTGTGGTCAAAGGCATTGACTCCGGGAGAAAGCCTGGACCCGGCCGCGGACAATCTTCGTGTCACCGTGAAGAAGAACGAACTCTTGGGCTTCGCCGTGACGACGGGTGCGGACGACGCCGGTGCAACGGTGAACTGGGCGACGACCCTGGAATATGGCAACGGGGAGAAGTACAACTCAGCCGAGGACAGCGGACTTGACCAGGGACCCGTTTGGTATTACTACACGTATGCATCGGACATGGGTGCGATGGACCTTATGGGAGAGCTGCTTCCACCGGCGGCACCGGGCCAGCAAATCGCGCGCGTGCCGAGCGGCTACCGGGCCCCGGCGGAGTGCTCGCAGCTTGGAACTGCGGCATTTCGCCTGATCAACGCGCACGGACTGGTCCGGGTGTGGAAAGCCCCCAAGGACGGCACGGTAACGGTCGGGGGGATCGCGGAGAGTGCCAGCGGCTCCGCGAAGGTCCGGCTCGCCCTATTCCGTATCACGGACACAGCTTCCCAACCTGGCGGCATGATGGGTGAACAGGTTCCGTGGACGCCCGAGTCCGGCACGGTAGAACAAATCGCCGTGGGTGGCCGTCCTGCCGTTCAGTTGGAGGTCATCCTCAATCGCGACGGTCTGCGGGCGCACCTGTACGTCCAGGCCTATCCCGGCACTTCCATCCTGCGCCAGTGGGTAGAATTGGAAAACACTACGGCCTCCCCCGTGACATTGGAATCGCCCACCCCGCTGCGCTTGGGTTTGAACGTTGCGGACCCGGCAAGCTTGACCAATTACTGGATGTGCGGCGGTACAAGCCGGCCGAACCAGGGACAGTTGGAAAGCGCCAAAGTCGAGGACCGCTACCACCGCACACTCTTGGGCGATCGTACGGACAACTACGTGCCATGGATGGCGCTTGCGCGTGAGTCTGCGTCCGGCGATGGTCTCTTTGTCGCCCTGGACCATCTGGGCACCTGGACGCTGGGTGCGGAGTTCAGCGCCGGACAGGGAGTCCTGTCCGCAAGTTTTCCCGCGCTGGCAGAATGTCCGTTGGCCGCGGGAGAGCGGGTCAAACTGCCCCTGGTAACGCTGGGCGTGTTTGACGGGGACCTGGACGACATGGGCCGCCGTGTCTACGACTGGCAGTATGCGTACCTGTGGGACTACACGAACAGCGACTATTACGCCCGCACTAAATGGGCCGTGCCCTGGTTCCTCTGCTCGCGCAATCTGCAGGAACAGTTTGCCGCGCGCCTGGCGGGGCTCGACATGGAGGCGGACCTCATGCGCACGATGGGCATGGAGATGCTCTGGGACGATGCCGGGTGGTCGAAGTATCCGGGATGGCCGATCGCCGACTCATACACCGTGGTTTTCTCACCCACGCATGAGGGGCCCGATTTTGCCGAGACCCTGCGCTACCTGGGCAAGATGGACATGAAATGGCTGCTGTGGATGGCGGGCCGGCCGTCGGCGGGGCTGCTGGACACCAAGGTGGGTTCCTGGGGCGACTTTCAGTGGCGCACGGACGGTTTTGGCCGCTTTGCCCCGAAAGGGGAGCGCGCGGTACGCGCACAGATTGAGCGCTTTCTTGAAGAGCATCCCCGGTGCTCCTTCCACACCTGCTGCGGCGGCAGCCGCTACGCGCACCAGTTCGAGATCGGGCGCTATGCGGACGTCAACTACCTGTCCGACATGGGTCGGGGCGATCAGACCAACCACTATTTCTCCTACCTCGAACTGCCGGACAAATGGCTGGACCTGCTTGAGGCGCTGCTTCAGCCCGGAGGGAAATACAACCCAGAGACGGGACCCGGCATGCTCGCCATGGTGCCGGGATGGTACGTGCGTGCGGAGGGGCCGGAGCAGGAACAACTGCGCCGCCTGATGGAGGTCTACCGCTACCTCCGGCAGGAGGGCGTCGCGGGCCGCTGGTCGCACATGATGCATCCCAAGGTCGAGGGTGACAAGGACTACTACTACGATCAGCGGGTCAGTCATGACGGCAAGAAGGCGTGCATCATCCTGAAACACCGCGCCAAGGAGGCGGTTACCGTTTATCCGAAAGGCCTTTTGCCGGAGCACCAATACGAGATTGGCTACGAATGCGCCCAGGAACGCCTGACGCGAAACGGCGCGGACCTCATGACGAACGGCATCGCGCTCAACGGGCCCGCACCGGGTGAACTGGTCTACCTGGGCCTGCCGGACATGCCCGGGGTCGGGCGCGGCACAGCGGTGCCCAATGCGCCGGGGCAGGCGTTTGCCCGACGTGAAACGAACCTCGGCCACAGCGGCATGGGACTGTACTGGTCCTCCGCCGAAGGCAACGGCTGGGTCAGCTATTATGAAGTCCGGCGCGACGGGGAGAGCATCGGCAAGTCGAGCATCGGGACCTACTACTTTGACCACAGCCCGGAGTGGAGCACCAAAGCCCGGTACGCCGTTCGGGCGGTGGCCGACGACGGCAAACAGGCAAGCGACTGGACTGCCACAACGCCGTTGGCGGACGGACCAGACGTTTATGCCGCGCTGGGCGGCCATTTCGCGCAGGCGGGCCGTGACGGCTGGCGCGCAGAAACCACTGCGGACGGGACCACATTCACGGAGATGACCTGGGTGCCGCCCGCCAAGAGCGCCGCAGGCGACACGGGCGGCACGCCCAACCAGCCCGGCGGCGTTGAAGGCTACTGGGAAGGACCGGGCCAGGCGCGGGTGGGCCGTGGCTGGCAACAGGCCTCCCCCGAGGTCGGCTGTGTGCGCGCATGGACCGCGCCCACCGCGGGAAGGGTGACGCTTGTCGGTCGCGCGATGAAGGAATGCTACCGTCAGACGATGGGCGGGCTGCTGCACGTCCGCATCCTCCACAATGACAGGCAAGTATGGCCCGAACAGGGCTGGGCCGAGGTGCCCATCAACAGCCTTCAGGGCGTCATGCACGATTTCACGCTGGACATAGACGCCGGCGATACCCTCCGCTTCGTTCTGGACCGGGGCGCATCCTCCGACACGGATATCGTTGCCTGGATGCCGAGGATTGTGTACGCGGCGGCGCAGGCCGCAACCGGAGGCAGCTGCATCCGCATCCTTTGCGGAGCGGAAAAGGAGTACACCGACCATACCGGCAACCTGTGGTCCCGAGACACGTACTTCACCGGGGGCACGGCGGCATCCACAAACGAGGCCGTGTCCGGCACGTCACCGACGGAGGGAGACGTGGAACTGTATCAGCACGGCCGCAGGGGAAATGACTTCACCTACGCCTTTCCCGTAAAGCCGGGGATTTACAGCGTCCGGTTGAAGTTTGCGGAAACGGAATTTGCCTGGTCTTTCGAGCGCCCGTTCAATCTGGGCATCAATGGACGCCGTGTGTTGGAGAACTTTGACGTATGCCAGGCAGCACGGGGTGCACACCGTGCGCACGAACGGGTCTTTCACAATCTGGTCCCCAACAAAGAAGGCAACCTGGTGCTGCGGTTTACCGACGGCTTTGAGCCCATGCAGAAGACGGACGAGGCATTGGTTCGGGCCATTGAGGTCCTCCCTGAAACACGCCCGAACATTCGCATCGATGCCGGTGCCGAAAAAGAGTTCATCGACTGGAACAGTTTTGCCTGGTCCGCGGACACAGATTTCGACGGAGGCACGATTCTCCAGTCTGAAGCGCCGTTAAGTCAGGCTTCACCCACCCTGTATGACCAGGCACTGTACCAGACTGCGCGCAGTGGCAGGGCGTTCAGCTATTCCGTCTCTGCGCCGCAGGGATTGTACACGGTCCATCTCAAGTTTGCGGAGCTATGGCTGAAGGAAAGCGGCCGGAGGCCGATGCGCATTGAGATCAACGGCCGCGTGGTGCGCGACGAATGGGACCCGGCCACAGCCGCCGGACAGACGGGAATGGCCGCAGACATGCGCGTGGAGGATATTGCCCCCGACAAACAGAACCGGATAACGATCTGCGTACGCGCCACGGGTGCGAATGACGGCATCCTGCAGGGCATTGAAATCGAATGAGTGTCAGTCGTGGCCGCTGTGCAAGTCTGGCATGGGTTCAAAGCCGCCCGACAACGGAGAATTACAGGCCTGCCCGAATCTGCAATGGCGGGAGTGGATAATATCAACGGGAACTGTTTGCACGCGTCTCGTTTATTGGGCGCACAAACAAAAGCGACACCAAGTCCGTAAGTTCTTGGTGCCGCAAAACATGAATGGTCGGGGCGACTGGATTTGAACCAGCGACCCCTTGACCCCCAGTCAAGTGCGCTAACCGGGCTGCGCTACGCCCCGACAAAGGCTTGCGGCGTCCTCCCACGCCATCGGCCGAATGATAGCAAACGAACGGGATGAAAGCAAGTTGATTGAAGTCTGAAGTCTGAAGTCTGAAGCAGGAAGGGCAGTTGCCTCCGTCTTTAACATCCTTTATCGTTGGCTGTTCGTTCCATATCTTTGGTCCTTCATGCTTGGATCTTGGTCCTTCGTTCTTCAGACTTCAGACTTCCCTCACATGTCGTCGTGGTGCAACCCCGCATAGGCCAGCGCCGCGGTAAACACGTCCACGCGCTTTGCCCCGGCCCGCTTTAGCATGCGGGCGCCTTCGGTGACGGTGCCTGATGTGGTAACCACATCGTCAATGAGCAGCACCGTCTTGCCCTTCACTGCGTCGCCAACAACGGCAAATGCGCCGCGCACGTTGGCGGCGCGATCGGCCGGGCCCTTCAGCCGGCTCTGCACGCGGGTCGGACGTATGCGCTGCAATGACTGGTCAATCTGCGCGATTGGAAACACGGGCAGGATTTGCTCCGCCAGCAGCAGGGACTGGTTGAATCCGCGATGGCGCAAACGCACCCGGTGCAGCGGCACGGGCACGATGAGATCGTAATCGTCAACGGGCATGCGCGCGGCGGCGAACTCCGCCATCGCCGCGCCCATCGGAATCGCAAGCCGCCGGCGTCCGCGAAACTTGAACAGTCTCACCGCCTCCATAATCACGCCGTGGTAGCGCGCAACGCCATAGACGCGATCGATGTGTTTGTTCGGCTTTTCGCGGCAGTGGGCGCAGGGAAAATCGGGCGCGTTGCCCAGCGCGATCATGCGCTGGTGCGGCCGTCCGCACAGGGTGCACAGCGGCGGCTCGACCCACGGCGCGCTAGCCCAGCATTCCGGACAGAAGAAGCCGTTCTCCTCCGTGAGCATCCGTGCCTGGCAGGCCCGGCAATAGACGGGCAGAAAGAAATTGCGCAGCGCCAGCGCCCAGTCCGGGCCGGCCAGGCGCTCCAGCCAACCGCGATGAGCGCAGTGCGTTTCAGCGCTTTCCGCCATATAGCCGCGCCGCGTTGTCGTGCAGCAGGGCAGTCGCCGCGTCGCGTCCGCCGCCAACCGCCGCAATTTCTTTTGCCAACATTTCGCGCACAAACAGGGCCGAACCGGCGGCCATCTCCACGCTGGTCGCATCGTGGGAGCACATCATTTTGTGCATGGGCACATAGCCCAGCCACATGCGCATCGCCTCGCCGTAGAAGGCCGGGTTCAGCACGGCCTGCCAGCAGGTGTCGATATGGACACTGGGCACCTGCTTGGCAAGATGCCCCGCCTCTGACAGAAACGGCCAGCAGTGCAGCATGACCAGGGGCATGTCGGGGTAACGTTTGGCCAGCGCCTCCAGCGGAAGCGGTGATGACTGTGCAAGGTTGTTTGTGCCCACGTGAACCTGGTGCGGCCAGCAGCGGTCATGCGCCTGTTTGCAGCACTCATGGACCACCCAGTCCCCGAATGCGCGCTCTTCCCCGTCGGTCAGGCTGCCGCGAAACTTCACATCGCCGTCGTCGCGGGGCTGAAAGTCAAGCGGGCGGGTGTAGGCCTGCAATTGCTTGATGCCCACTCCCCCACCGTCTCGGGCACGGTCCAGCAGCCGGCCGATAAACTCGCGCCACGATTTCGCGTCGACCGGGTCCACGCCGGTCATGTCCGCCAACTGGTCGCGCCGGACACATTTCTTCGACCACAATTTGACGAGGGGGTCAATGCGCATCACCGTCCGGAGATAGGCCTTTTCCCTGATCTCGCCGTTCAGGTCATCGGCGCGGCTGTAGAACTCCGGGTGAACGGCGCGGACCAACCCGTCAAATCCGGCCTTGGCCATCGCCTGCGGGTGCCATGTGTGAATGTCTTCATAGGCCGCCGCGACACGCAGGTCCGCCTCGCTCCATGCTTCCGAATCGAAAGAGGCTATATCGACCCCGTGCAGTGCCTGAATGCCACGGACCGTGCAGCGAAATACGCCGGTAAGGCGGTGCCTTTCGAGTAGCGGCTTGGCGGCCCAAAAAGCCCCCGCGGGATCCTCATTCCACCATGTGAAGAAGTCCTTCCTGCCCGCCGCCCGCATCACCTCGCCAAGGTCCGACCCGCCCGAGGTGAGCCAGCCCCAGCCATAGGGGTCCAAGACCAAATCCCAAACCGTAACCGGCCGTTTGGGCAACGCCCCGGCCAGCACATCGGCCCTAAACCCCTCGTCCACCGTGCCCAGTGCCATGATGCTGCCCCAATGCTCATGGCCGCAGAAATTGGGAATGCCGGAAAGGTCTAGAGGCACGGGCTGCACCGGGGCAGCGACACTGGGCACCTCCGCCGTGTGCAACTCCTCGGCGGCGGCAACGATGCCAATCGACGTCCCCGCGGCGGCACCCACCGCGGCCTGCCGCATAAAATCGCGCCTTCCCACATTCTGCCCGGTCATATGAAGTCTCCCCGGCCGCTCTCGGCCGTAGTGCATGACAAGAGGGTAAAGGAGGCTGTCTCGCCACTGCAAACACAAAGACCGGCCGGACCGGTCAGGCAGGACAGGAAAATGAATATCTTTGGAAGAATTGCGTTTGTTATGGAAGAAACCGGCGGCCCAAAGCAGGCCGGTCAAAGAACGGAGAAGTGACATGAAACACCATTGGATGATTCTTGGCGGCCTGCTGGT
>CAIJOU010000938.1 GCA_903822375.1 Candidatus Hydrogenedentota bacterium | reverse complement strand
GTTTTTCATGCGATCAAGCCTCGTTCGCGGCTGTTTTGGGAGAGGCTGTCTTATGGCATCGTTTTCGCTGGGATCAGACAAAACTGACGGACACGGAATTGTAAGGCCATTCTTCGATTGGCGCTTCTGTTTCTGGGTGATTCTGTTGATCGCCGGTTTTGCATATGTGTCGGGGTTTCTTTGCGGGAGGACCATGCCGTTGTATTCGCATCAGGACGGATACGGCGATTTCATCAAGATGCTGGTGTCGGCGCCATTCCTGTTCTATTTTGGCGCAAGACACACACTGGAGCCGGTCGCAGGGAGTTGGCGAAGGGCCACGACACGCAACGTTCTTTGCTTTGCACTCCCGTTCTTCGTGGCACTGCATTGGTACTACCTGCAGTCGATTCCGCAAATAAACTATTCGTTGACTCCCCAAGACCTCAAACACATGCATCCGGTTGGCCAGGCCGTTTTCATTGGCGCTGGATTGCTGGTTCTTGGATTGGCGGTATATCACGTCGTGCTGGCGTACCGCGAGAAGATTCTGGTTGCCTATGTGTGCGCGCTGGTGGGCGCGGTTGGTGTGCTTGCGGCCGTTTCGTGGGCGCTGCGCAACCACTACTACGTGCACATTCACCATTACTTTCTGTTTGGTTTCTTCATCCCATTCGCGCGGTTCCGAGACCCCGTTTCGATTGTTTGCCAGGCGTTGTGCGCGGGGGTCTACGTTGAGGGTGTCAGTGAATGGGGGATGGGCACGCTGTGGTATCCGCTGTGACAAACCGTACGATGAAATCGTTCTTGAACGGCGGCAGGCAGGGCTCTTAATTGCCCCGGTCGGCTCGGGGCGCCCGCACGGGAAAAGCTACTCGGTTCGCTCGCCGTACAATTTCACCGGGCCAAGCAGGCCGGATGGGAGCAGCGGATGTTCGCCGGTGTGGAACTTCTGCACGTTGGTGGTTGTCAGGCGCTTTTCCTGCGGGAGTTTTCCGTCACCAATGAGGCGGTTGGGCCAGAGGTTGACAATATCAATCTCCAGTTGGTTGCTTCCCGCCCTGACTGCTTCCGTGATGTCCACGCGAAAAGGTTTCGTCCACAGCACGCCCAAGTTCTGCCCGTTCAGACGGACTTCAGCGAGATTGTTCAGCTCACCCAAATCCAGTGACATGCGCTTTCCCTGCTTCAGTGCCGACTCCGGCAGGTCAACGCTCTTCATATAGGTTGCCTTGCCGGAATAGTACTTGATGGCGTCTTCGGGCCGTTTCGTCCAGTCGGCAAGTTCGGCAAATTCCGTCGACGCAGGCCCTCCCCATTTTTCATCAAACTTCACCGTCCATGGGCCGGCTATTTCCATGATGGACGCAAGTGACGGGAAATTGCCGACAGCGGTTCCGTTTTGCGCCGGACTGATAGGTTTGTTGAAGACAATGAACATTGAGCCCTTTGGTGCGAATTCGAGCGGCAGGGTGGTGGTGCCGTTTTCCCTTTGTGTGAACGCATGGGCGTCGCGCCGGATGCCTGTCAGGGGGTCCCACAATTCCGGCTGAAATCCGTTCACACGGAATGAGCATGTGGTCGTCGCGGCAAGGTCTTGCGGATTGGCCACAAAATAGATTTCAGCGTTTTCGGTGCGGCGGTGGATGTAGTCGAGCCGGACATCCTGCGCGGCGGATTCATAGCTGAAATCCGGCTGAATGTGTTCAGCATCGAAGATTTCGCGCAACGTCTTTCCCCAGATCACGCGGCCCTTTCCGTAGGCGTTTTCCTTGACCGCGGTGCCGTCGCAGGGCCCCCAGAGTTTGGCGGCCAACGCGGCGACTTCCTCGTCGCACTTCGGGTATCGGGTCAAACTGGAAGAACGGATGGGTTTCGGTCCCACGACGGTTGCGCCCGCCTCCACCAACCCGGCGATCCGGGCAAGCGATTCAGGCGTCATGGTGTCGCGTTCCGGGAGCACCAGCAGGCTGTAACTCATGCCGTCGGGCAGCACGAGCCGTTTATCCCTGACATCGAGGCGCGTCAGGAGCACTTCGCCGTTGATGGTGTCGCAGTCGAATCCGGCGGGCAACGGCGGGTTCATGTGCGTCTTTGCCGGCGCAAAACAACCCGCGTCATCGCCGGCGAAGTAGCATGCATCCGCAACAAAGAACCCCTGCTGCAGCAGTGTCTGGCAGCGGGACAAATATCCGGTGAAGGCATGCATCTGCCCCCACCAGGTGATGTTCCGATCGAAATGCGTGCCCGCTTCGGGCCATTCGTAGCCGGGCTTGATGTCGGGATAGGGTTGATGCACGTAGAAACAAAGCATGTTTCGGGTCAAACCCGCGCAGAGCGCCCTGTCGCCGAGGTCCTTGAGCATGTACGGCGCCTCTTCCCAGTTGCGCCCCATGTTGGTGAACGCTTCGGCCTGGCACAGCTTCTTTCCGTAGACGTGCGCGGCGGTGGCCGCCTGTTTCACCGAGTCGCACTTGCCGTACTGTTCCACGAACCAGACGTCACCCGCCGTTTCGTGCTTGCGAATCCAGTACTCGCCCATGGGAATGTCGCTGCGGCCAAGGTTCATCAGCGGGTCCATCGTGGTGGTGAAGAACGGCCCGCCCGATTCGGGATGAATGCCCATGCCCCACTTCTTCGCCAACGCGCTGAAATAACCGTAATGATTCTCCGCCATCAGGTCGGCCGTGGTGCGTTTCCAATCGCGCAGAAATCGCTCTGTTATCTCTTTGCTTTGCACGACCTGCCCCGCCAGCACGGGAAGATACGGTTCAGGATCGTAGCCGCGCCGCGTTTTGAACTCCGCGCGCATTTTAGGGGTCCAGTTCGGCTCGCCGCACTCCCAACTGTCATCGTGGAAGTACATCAGCGTCTTGCCGGCGAAGTCTCCCGCCTCCGCGAGCACTTTGCCCGCCGTTTCGGCCCATTGTTTGTCAAACGCCTCCCGGCTGTAGAAGTCTATTTCGTAGCCCTGCGCGCCGCGACTGGCACACTTGGTCCTCTTTTCATACTCCTTGCCGTGGATGGTCTGGCCGAAACGGAATATCCGCCAGGCGCCTTCGGGCGCCTGCCAGTTCAGATGTCCGGAGGCATCCATGTGTTCCGAGATATTGACTGCCGATGCGGCATCCAGAAGCGCCTCCGGTCCATCGGACTGAAGTCGATAGGCCATAACGCAGACGTCCTTGTAATACCCCTCCGCAACAGGCGGCATGGGTATGTCCTGTGAGCAGGCGGACGAACCATGGACGTCGCTGTGACTCCAGGTGAGCGATTTGATCGCCATGTCCGGAGTCACCCAGGTCCCTCCGGCGTTCCAGCCGCTGCAGATGTTGAAGCTGAGCTGCATGCCGAGCCGGTTCGCCTCCAATACGGTGTGCTTGAAGAGCTGCAACCATTCCAGGCTCATGAAGCGCGGCCCCGCCGGACTGGTATGGCCCTCCCCCGCATCGAAAACCAGCGCGCCGCCAATCCCCTGGGCCTTAATCTCCTCAAGGTCCTTGGTGATGCCTTCCTTGCTGGCGTTGCTGTCCAGCCACCACCAGTAGACCCACGGTTTGGCGGCATCCGGCGGATTGGCGAACATCGCGGCCAAGTTGTCGGGATTCCCAGCAGCGAATGCACTCGCGGCGATTCCAGCCAGCAGGCAAACGCAAACTGTCCAAGAAAGTTGCTTCATGGTACTTGTCTCCAGTTGTTTTGGCCTGGCAGCTGCGCAAAGGGATGTCCCCGAAAGTCGGGGCACCACCCACTGGTCATGATTTGCCTATGTTTTGCCTTCCGCCTTGTAGACGAAATCACGGATCTCATTGACGGTTCCGACAATGATGTAGTAGTCGTACTGGTAGACGCTGTTCTTGTCGAAAGTCTCGGTGCGCATGGGGGAGAGGTAGCCGGTGGAGTCACTCTTGGTGTCGCCGCCGGGCTTGCCGACGATCCCGCCGGCAAAGATTTCCGCGATGGGGTTGTAGATGCCCACGCCCCACTGGTGGGCGTCGGCCAGCGCGGCCCACTTCTCGTGCGGCATGTTCCTGCCATAATCCGTCCACGGTGGCCCGATCTTGAGCGCGGAGGTCAGCGGGGCGTGCGTGAAGGGAGCCGGTCCCTCGTAGGTGTACAACTGGCTCAGGTCGGCGATGGTGTACATCGCGGGCAGTTCCTGCTGCTTCGGAACGGCCTTCCACTTGTCGTCCCTGCGAAAGCAGGTGAGCTTGTTGCGCACATGGACCGCATTGTCCTGAAGGTTTATCCAGCTCTCAAAGTAGCACTCGGCAAATTCATTCTTCATGTCCCAGAGCAGGGGCACGATCTTCACATAAACGGTCTTGCCGTCGTTGGACGCGCTGACGATGCGGGGCTTGTTGCCGTAGGCATCGCCGGCGCCTATCGGGTTCCACGGCCAGGGCGACCAGTTCTTGCGCTGCCCCTCGGCCTTGCGGTCAATGTCCTGTCCGGCGTAGTACGACTGTTGCACCTGCCGGCCCCGGTCGTGATCATTGATCAGGTTGCGGTCCTCCCGGGACAGCGAGAGATACGTGATGGCCCCGCCGTATTTGAGGCTGGCGCCCACGCGGATCTTGCCGTTGTCCAGCGTGAGCACCCGGTTGCCGCTCCACACCCGCGCGATGATAACGGGCAGGAGAAGCAGGCACGCCAGGGCGATTGTGATTTTCCAGAAGGTGGTCACAGGATCTTTCATCCTTCTCCGGGAACTGTTTCCGCGATTGAAACAGAGTATACCGTTTTGTCCCCGGTGCAGATAAATGCACGAACCCGCCCTATGGGTCAAGTGGCGGAATTCCTGCACTGCGGCCACACAAGTTCTTGAAACAGGCCTTTACTTCCTCGCGCCGTTGATTCGGTTCGCAACATCAAAATACAATTCCACAGGCGAAATTGGAAAAGCGTGCAGGAGGTGCGACATTGAAGAAGCTGGCTCTCTTCGGCATTATCGCAGCCGGATACATCGCGGCCTTCTTGCTGGCCAGTGTGGCACTCCACTTTCGCCAGATAGCCACGCCTGACGCCCAAGTCCAAGCTTCGGCGGGCATGTACGCTTTCGGGGACAGCATCTATTTCTCCAACGTGTTCGGCGTTTTGGCGCTATTCCCGACAGGATTGGCGCTGTACTGCCTGCGGCCTTTCCGGGCATTCTGGAACGTGTTTTCGATCCTGTCCTTGTCGTTCGCCATTGCCGGCCTGGTATGTGCGGGTGCCGTCGCGCTTTCATCCACTTGGCAGCATCCCCCCGTCATCATGGTGCTCGTAACGTTTTTCGGTGTCCTGCTATTGCTTGGGTCGCCCCTTTTCACCGTTATGTTCCTGCTTTGCGCGTTATTCGCGCCTGTCCCACGACCCCGATGGATGCTCTTGGCGACGGCGGGCCTGGAGGGCCTACTGGTTCTCTATCTCTTGTACCGCTTCTTTATTCCAATGTGGTTCCCGTCATAGGTCTTGGGGGGGTGCAAACCTTTGCACCAGAGATGACTTGGCTGCTTGTTGACAGTCTTCACAAAAACGCTTATCCTTGGGTTGTCTGGGCAACGGGGCTCACCTTGGGCGGGCCGTTGAGACCGGGAAAGGGCAAAGGCGCGATCCATCGCACAAAGGAGACATCATGGGCATTTCAGAAGAATCCGGCACGAACAGCGGCACCACACGGCGTGATTTCCTGAAGAGTTCGGCTGTGGCGGCCACGGCCGCCGTCTCGGGTGCCGATTTCATTGCGAAAAACGCATATGCCGCCGGCAGCGACACCATCCGGGTCGGCATGATTGGCTGCGGACCGCGCTGCACCGGCGCCGCCGCGCAGGCGCTGACTGCGGACCGCGGCGCGCGGCTCGTCGCCATGGGCGATATCCTGATGCCCCGGATTAAAGAAAAGCGCGAACTGCTCCGGAAGCAGAAACAAGACCAGGTCATGGTCGATGACGACCACTGCTTCACGGGTTTTGATGCGTACAAAAAGGTCATCGAATGTTCCGACGTGGTGCTCATCGCCAATGCGGCGAAATTCCATCCCTTCCACGCGATGGCAGCGCTCCAGGCCGGCAAGCACGTCTTCGTGGAGAAGCCCCACGGAGCAGACCCCGCCGGCATCAAGCTCCTGCAGCGCGCGGCCGACCTGGCGAAGGAGAAGAAGCTGTGCCTGGCCTCGGGCCTGCAGAGCCGCCATCACATTGGCTATGCCGAGACCGTCAAGCGCATCCATGACGGCGCCATTGGCGAAATCGTCACCATTGAGGAGAATTTCCTGCGGCCGCCCTACCAGATTACACAGCGCGAGCCCTGGATGTCCGAATTGGAGTGGCAGTGCAGCACGCAGTATCACTTCAACTGGCTCTCCGGCGACGACGTTCCCCAGTCGCTGGTCCACAACCTTGACCGTGCCAGTTGGGTGCTGGGCAACGCCGCACCGGTAAAGTGCCACGGCATGGGCGGGCGTTCCTCCATGACCGACCCCATTTACGGCAATGTGTTCGACCACCATTCCGTCGTATACGAAATGGAAAACGGCGTCCGGATCTATGCCTTGTGCCGCACGACCGAGGGGTGCTACAACATCTCCAACAGCATTGTGTTCGGCACCAAGGGCAGGGCATCCATCATGGACTGCCAGATCTGGGGCGAAAACGCGTGGCGATGGGGCGGGGGCTGCGATCCCTATCAGCTTGAGCACAATGAACTTTTCAGGGCGATCCGTTCCGGCGAACCGGTCAACAAGGGCGATTACATGGCCCGCAGCACCATGATCGGCATCATGGGCCAAATCTCCTGCTACACCGGCGAAGAGATCACTTGGGAGCGCGTCAACAAGTCCGACTTCGCCTACACACCCAAGCCCGAGGATTGCCACGACGGCATGGAACCGCCCATCCTGCCCGACGCCAGCGGCAGTTATCCGACCTACAAGCCGGGGTATACCAGACTGTTGGAGGCCTGACAGCCGGACAGACTTCCTGATACGCTTTGCGGTTCCCGATAATCCATCCGGCGCTGATGGCCGGAAGCTTTTTGAAGTGCCTTGGACGTGCATCCAATAAATGGATAACGACTATGGCAGGGCTGTCTGAAAATCGCGAAGATTCCCCGCGTCAAGCCAAACTGGCCACGAGGGCCGGGGAGGGGCCGCCTCCCTGCCAGTGGATCGGGGCGGGAGAATTTTCCGGACCCTCCACTTTCCAGGGTTACGAGATCGTCGACCTGTTGGGTCGTGGCGGAATGGGGGTCATCTATCGTGCCCGGCAGCTGAGTTTGGGACGCAACGTCGCGATCAAAGTCATGCTGGCCGGCGCGCATGCCAGTCCCGAGGAACTGCTCCGGTTCCGGATAGAGGCCGAATCGGTGGCCCTGCTTTGCCATCCCAACATTGTCCAGGTTTACGAGGTGGGCGAACAGGATGGGTATCCATTTTATGCGTTGGAATACGTCGAGGGGGGCAGTCTGGCTGAGAAGCTCATGGACGGTCCCATGCCCGCCGTAAAGGCCGCGCAACTTATCGAGAAGATTGCCCGGGCGGTTGACGCCGCGCACCAGCACGGAATCATTCACCGCGACCTTAAGCCCGCCAACATTCTTCTGACCGCCGACGGAGAACCCAAAATCACCGATTTTGGGCTCGCCAAACGGATGAGCGACAGTTTTGACCAGACAAGAACCGGGACGGGTCTGGGCACGCCCAGTTACATGGCACCCGAGCAGGTTGAAGCGGCCAAGGGAGTGGGCCCCGCGACCGACATCTACGGCCTTGGGGCCATCCTCTACGAAGCCCTGACGGGACATCCCCCTTTTGAGGGGCCCAGCGCCATCAACATTATGGCGCGCGTGTTGTCGGAGGAACCAACGTCGCCGCGCAGGCTCAATTCCGTGATTTCCCGTGACGCGGAAGTGGTCTGTCTCAAGTGCCTGGAGAAAGACCCGCGCCGGCGTTATCCCACGGCGGCGGCGCTGGGTGACGACCTTCTGAATCTTGCCCGCGGTGAACCCATTGCGGCGCGTCCTCCCGGCATGCTGGGCCGCTTCGATCGCTGGGCGCGTTTGCGCCCGGCGCTCGTGGCCACACTGTCCATACTGCTACTGTTCTACCTCGCCCATTTGGCATTGATTCCCCTCGGCGTAAGAGATGAGGGAGGGGCGTTTCACAGGTTCATTACAGGTGCGCTGATTTCATGGGCCTTGGCCGCAGTGGCATTCCAGCACCTGTTTTCACGGACGCGCAGCGCGGGAGTCCTGTTTGCGTGGATTGCGTTTGACATTGTCATGCTAACGCTCGTGATTTGCCGCGGTGACGGGCCGCGCAGCGCCCTGATCCCGGGATACTTCCTGCTGATTGCAGGCACGGGCCTGCGTCTTCGCATCTGTCTGGTGTGGTTCGCCACCAGTGTGTGCCTGGCCGGTTATTTCAGTCTTCTTCTGGAGGCCTACTGGCAGCGCCCGGAGTTTGCGGTCGACCTGAAGGAGTGGGTGATTACCGCACTGAGCATGGCTGCCTTGGGCTTGATTCAGTACATACTCCTTCGGCGTGTGGGGCTTATACCCGAGAGGGAGCCGTGAACGTAACCCCGCGAACCGTCGAAGAGTTGGCGGCGCACCGCGTAGAACGGCGACGGATGGAGCTTCCGGGGGGACGCCCTGAAGGCCATTGGCAAGACGGCTTTTGAGAGAGTCAATGGACCCACGTTGACCATGTGGTTGCCATTTGCCCGATTCTTCATCGGCGCAGACAGTGATACCTTTGCCGCAGTACAGGCTGCATTGGGAAGATTGCGAAAGCTGGTCGGACGGCCTTGTGCCCTACAGCCCTCTCACGTGCCAGTCGTCGCGGTAGCGACGGCGCAGATGCTTGTTTGCTTCCGGGCTGTTGGTGAACTCAAGCTTCTCCGCGTTCCATTCGAGCGTCTTGCCCGGATAACGGTTCGCCACGTTGCCCAGAAGCACCGTCTCCGCCAGGGGGCCTGCAAAGTCGAAATTTGCCCCGGCCTTGCCGTTGCCCAATGCCGCCTCGACGAAGTCGTGATAGTGGTTCAGCGGCTCCAGCTTGGGTGTGGGGTAGTCTTTGAACTTCTCCAGGGGATAGAGATGGGGCGGCCCCACGTGGGGAATGATGAGCGTTCCCTCTTCGCCGATAATCATGGAACCGCTCGGCGGGAGTTCGTGATCCTTGGGCAGGTGCGGGGACAGTGCGATGTCGGGCCTCTTCTCCCCGTCCATCCACGTGCCCTGGATTTCCTTTCCGGCGGTCATCTTGTTGCCCGGGAAGTTGTAGCGGATGATTGACCAGGCGGGATAGACCTCCTCGCTGACGCATTCGGCCTCGGCCGTGATGGTGAGTGGAGCCATGGTGCCCAGGGCCGTGAAGACCGGGTCAAAGATGTGGCACCCAAAGTCGCCCGTCGCGCCGCCGCCGAAATCGCGCCAGCAGCGCCACTTGAACGGATGGTAGACATCCCTGACGTACGGGCGTTTGGGCGCGACTCCGAGCCAAAGATCCCATGCGACATGCGCCGGAACGGGGTCCTGCCCCTCCGGCCGCTTCTTGTCCGCCGTCGTGTAGACCGCGGCGCACCACGAATGCCACTCCTTCACCCCGCCGATGGCGCCGTCCTTCAGCCACTGCACCGCCGTGCGGTAGAAGTCGTGGGAATGAATCTGGATGCCCATCTGCGTGGCCACGCCCTTCTTCCGCGCGGCCAGCGTCAACTGCCGCGTCTCGTACACTTCATGGGTCAACGGCTTTTCGCAGAAAACGTGGACCCCCTGCCGGATCGCCGTCATTGATGCCGGCGCGTGTGTGTGGTCCGGCGTGGACACGTTGACCGAGTCGATGTGCCCCTTCTCCTTGTGGAGCATCTCGCGCCAGTCCCGGTAAAGTCGGGCGCCCGGATACTTCTGTGACGCCTTCCTCAGCGTGTTTTCGTCAATGTCGCACAGCGCGTAAACTTTGACCTTGTCGCTGCTGGCGATATTCTCCAGGTCGGATGCACCCTGTCCGCCCACGCCGATGGCCGCATGCTGCAGCTTTCCGGACGGTGGCTTCGCAAAACTCAGGCGCGGAAAAATGAACGGCGCGGCCAGGCCCGCGGCCGAAACCTGCGTCAGAAATGCTCTTCGCGTGATGGGTGCCTTCATGAGAGTACTCCTTTGTCATACATGCCGTGGTCCGGGTTTCGCCCCAGCCGTGCGGTGCCAATTGGGCGGCATCTTAACACGAAACCGCTCTGGAACGGTTCCAAGTCAGGCGCAGCTTTCTTCTACCGCCCGGGGGCCCAGTTCAGAAGCCAAGGCGTCCGCAGGCTCGGTTGCCGGGGGCAGATTACGCCACCAGTACCAGTACATGCCTACCAGACTTGCGAGGAAGAGGGGGAGGGTCATCCAAAACGCGCCATAGGACTTGACCACAAGCTGCATCGGCAGGATGAACATGGTCACCTGGCAAACCATGGCAATGGGAACGGTGATGATGTCGTTCCGGTGCTCCAGAGAATAGGCGGCCCGGTCCTCGGGCGAGAGTTCCCGCTTCAGGGGGCCCCAAAGGCCGAACGGCCGCGTGGTGCGGTAGAAATGCCGCAGTGTCTCCATGTCGGCGGGAGCCGTCACCAGCGAGGCGATAATGGTTCCCGAGAACGACAGAACCGTCATGAAGATGAACACCTGCCACTCGGGCAGCACCGGTATGATCTCGAAGGTCTGCAGGGCATACTG
>CAIJOU010000937.1 GCA_903822375.1 Candidatus Hydrogenedentota bacterium | reverse complement strand
CGTGTGGCCAGCGTCTGGTGGCCGCCGACGAGTTGGCGGGATTTCACCGGCTTTTCCGAAACGACATGGTGGCGTCTTACGGTCGGTTTGGTCGGGTTGCTCATGGCGCTCCGGCTGTTCATTGGGCGTACGGTGGGTTCGGCGCGGCGCGACGGCGGGCACTATGTGGTCTCTTTTGTGTCCATGGGCCTTCGCGTACCCTTCACGCGCCGCTGGATACTGCGCTGGCGCGAACCGCAACGGGGCGATCTGGTGCTGTGCGCAACGACACTGCCCGAGAAACCCGATCAGGAGGCCATGTTTATCGGCCGCATAGCGGGTCTGCCTGGAGAGCGGGTCAAAGTGGAGGAAGGCCGGCTGTTTGTCAATGACACGCGCGACGGACTCCCCTCCACGCTCGCGGAAATGCCGTTGGGCGACGCCCCATCCAACGCGCCATACGGCCGGGGCCGGACGCGCGACCAGATAACCGTGCCGGACAGCTGTTTCTTTGTGCTTTCGGAAGCGGAGCCGGACGGCGAGGCTGCGATGGACAGCCGCGCGCTCGGCTGGATAGCGCGCAACTACATCATCGGCCGGGTCACCTGGCGCTGGTGGCCGCCGGGCCGGGCATGATCCGACCCCACGCGGAACGCTGACCATGCTTGGCGTGTACATCCATGTGCCCTTCTGCCGTACCCGGTGTCCCTACTGTGATTTTGTGAGCGAGGCGGTGCATGGCTGTCCCCCGGACGCATATGTTGAGGCCTTGGTGCGGGAGATAGAGGCGCACGAAGGTGATACCGAGAGCGGCAGCGTGTTCCTCGGCGGCGGCACGCCGTCGCTGCTTTCAACGGGGCAGCTGGCGCGCATTTTCGAAGCGCTGTATGCCCGCTTCCTCTTGAACTCGGAAGCGGAAATCACGCTTGAGGCCAATCCAGACGACCTGCGGCCCGAACTTCCGGGACAATGGCGCGCACTGGGAATCAACCGTATAAGCCTTGGCGTGCAGAGTCTGGGTGACCGGGTACTCCGCTATCTTGGCCGGCGCCATGATGCAGACACAGCCTTGCGCGCGATAGGCATGGTCGGCGAAGTGTTCGAAAACTGGAACATGGACCTCATTATCGGCGCGGCGCCCGTGGATGCATGGGCGGACACCCTGAAACAAAGCGCAGCGTTGCGTCCGCCCCATGTGGCCGCCTACGGGCTCACCTATGAACCGGACACTCCCTTCGGCGCCCGCGCGGGCGAGGCTGTTGAGGAAGATGCCTCCCTGGAAATGTATCGCGACGCCGAAAGTGCGCTGTCCGGGTGGGATCATTACGAGATTTCCAATTTCGCGCTGCCGAACAGGCAATGCCGGCACAATCTTGTCTACTGGCACAATGAAGAATACGCCGGATTTGGGACGGGGGCCTACTCCTTCCTCAACGGTGTGCGTGCGCGCAACAGCGTGTCCACTCGCACATATTTGGACAATCCCTGCCGCAAGGAAGAATCGTTGCCGTTGACCGATACGGAGATTCGCCTGGAAACCGTTATCCAGCACCTGCGGCTCAAATCGGGTTTGGAGCGAAAATACTATGCGACTCGCTTTGGCCGCTCGTTGGACGAAGACTTCGGTTTGTCACTGGTACGTCTGGTGAACAGAGGATTGGTTGAAGATGACGGATTGGCGATTCGGCCTACGGCGCAAGGCTTCTATCTGAACAATGAGATTGGAATGGAACTGGTGGGATAGGCGGGGCATGCCAGTATACAGACTGACAAAACAGCTGGCCTTTCCGCCGCCGAACCTTGCGGAGGATGGTCTGCTGGCGGTGGGTGGGGACCTGTCTGTACCACGGCTGCTGCTGGCCTACCAGAACGGCATCTTCCCCTGGTACGACGAGGATGAACCGATCCTGTGGTGGTCACCCGACCCGCGCATGGTTTTCTTTCCGGCGCAGTGGAAACCCTCGCGAAGGCTGGACAGAACCATCCGCTCGGGACGGTACCATGTGACATCTGACACATCGTTCGAGGAAGTAATCCGGGCATGCGCAAAAACACCGCGACGGCACGAAAAGGGCACATGGATACTTTCGCAAATGATTGACGCTTACATTGACCTGCACCGCGCAGGGTACGCGCATTCACTGGAGTGCTGGGAGGGGGATGAACTCGCGGGGGGGCTGTACGGCGTAAGCATCGGTGCGTGTTTTTTTGGCGAATCAATGTTCCATCGCCGCACGGACGCATCCAAAGTGGCTTTTGCCACGCTCGTCGACTGTTGCCGGGCCTGGGATTTCCACCTGATTGACGGACAATTACCCAATCCGCACCTCGAGCGGCTCGGCGGCGTGACACTCCCCCGCGCCAAGTTTCTGGCGCAGCTGCGCGACGCGGT
>CAIJOU010000936.1 GCA_903822375.1 Candidatus Hydrogenedentota bacterium | reverse complement strand
TGCACCGCCTGGCGAGAGTCAAAGCTCAGCGCTCCGTTGTCGGAGATGGACACGCCGGCGGCGCGCAGCGCCTGAGCCAGCCTGTCCGCCGCGCCGTCCGCCACGCCGTCCGCCGCGCCGCCCATGCCGGATGCGCGGCGAAGCGCCGACACCACCGGCGCATGGCGGGGCTCGGGGCTGCTGCTCGTCGTCGATGACGAGGAAACGGTGCGGGTCGTTGCCAAGGAGATTCTTGAACGGCAGGGCTTCACAACGCTGGTTGCGGCCGACGGCCGCGAGGCCATTGCGCTGTTTGAAACCCACGGAGACAAGATTGCCGCGGCGCTTGTCGACCTCACCATGCCGGAGATCGACGGGCAGGAGTTGATGGAGGCGCTGCGCGCCATGCGGCCCGGTCTGCCCGTGGTTATCACCAGCGGTTACAGCGAGGAGGACATCATGGAACGGTTCAGCAACGCCCCCCCCGCCGCCTTTATCAAGAAGCCCTACGGCTCCCGCGAGCTTGTCACGCTGATAAAGAAAGTGCTCGACAGCCGCTGAGGGTCCTGGAAGGCGTCATGGTTTTCATGCCGGCGCATTGGCCGCTTTCGGCTGAAACAGGCCGCCCCCCTCAGTTTCCGCCCTCGCCAAAAAGCGCGTCCACAAACTGGCGGGCGTCGAAGGGCTGCAAATCCTCCACGCCCTCGCCAACGCCGATCATGACAATGGGAATGCCAAGCTGCTTCTGAATGGCCACGGCCATGCCGCCGCGTGCGGTGCCGTCGAGCTTGGTGAGCACGATGCCGTCGACGGTGAGCGCCTCGGTGAAAACCTTCGCCTGCTGCAGGCCGTTCTGGCCGGTGGTCGCATCAAGCACGAGCAGCACCTGGTGCGGTGCTCCGGGGAGGCGCTTGCCCACCACGCGCTGGATCTTCTTCAACTCCTCCATCAGGTTCACCTTGGTGTGCAGCCGGCCGGCGGTGTCGATGATGACGTTGTCCACGCCGCGCGTAACGGCCGCGTCGGTGGCATCGTAGGCCACCGCGGCCGGATCGGCGCCCTCCTGATGGCGGATAATCTCCGCGCCGGTGCGCTCCGCCCAGATGGTGAGCTGTTCGGCGGCCGCCGCGCGGAAGGTGTCGGCCGCGCCGAGCAGCACGGTGCGCCCCTCATCCCGCAGTTTTTGCGCGAATTTACCCGCCGTGGTGGTTTTGCCCGAGCCGTTTACCCCGGCGACCAGCGTGATATGGGGACCGCTTTCCGTGGTCCACCGTGCCTGCTTCGTGCCGTTGTCGAGCAGCGTGACCATCTCCTCCTTGAGCACGGCATACAGCGCCTCGGCGTCGTCAATGCCCTTTTCGCGGGCAACCCGGCGCATGTCGCTGATGATCTGCTGCGTGGTTTCCACGCCCACGTCCGCCTCGATGAGGAGCTCCTCCAACTCGTCATACACCTCGTCGCTGATCCGGCCCCGGCCGGTAAATATGCGCCTGACCCCGTCGGCGAGGTTTGTGCGCGTCTTGCCGAGACGCTCGCGCAGCTTCGAGAAGAAACTCATTGTCAAAACTCCTGTCTGGAATTGGGGGTGGGATGCCCCCGGAAGACGACTCGCCGCCGGGGGGAATTGCGTAATGGCGGCGGCAGGACGGGACTAGCGGGCGCTCATCGGATAGGCGACGGCCTGAAACACCTGCGGAACGATTTCGCTGCGCGCGATAATTTGATAGGCGCCGTCCGCCTGCGGAACCGCCGAGCCGGCCCCGGCGTAATACTTTCCTTCCCGCTGCAGGCCGCTCATGTGCCAATCCACCGTGGCCACGGCGGATTCGGCGAGTGTGGCCAGACCCCGGAGTTCCGTGCCGTCATTGAGCGCGGCCACAAAACGGACCTTTTCGCCTTCAAGCGCGGCGCAGCCGGCGCCCACGAAACGCTCCGCGGTGCCGACCTTTTCAAACAGGGCAAAATAGCCGTTGGGTGCCGAACTGCTTGGAGGATTGAGACGGGCCGTATCCGCCTCACTTTCGGTGGGGAACCGGCCCTTCAAGTCCTCGGTCATCTTTTCAAAGGGGGCGCCGTCGGCTTCCCAGAATTTGGCGGGGTGGACCGGAATCGCGTTCGCCGCCTCGCCCGTCGAGTCTGTCTCCGAACCGGGAACAACCATGCCCATGATTCTGCCGGCGTTCATGCCAACCCAGATAACCAGGAGAATGCCCAACACGGTCAACCCGCTCTTGAGCAGTGAGTTCCGTTTCGCGGTTTCCTCTTCGCCGGTCAGTTTCTGGTCGGCGGCAAGCCGCAACAAACGCTGGTCACGCAGGTTGTTGCCACAACCTTTGCAGATCAGCGTTCCTTCCGGATTAATACGGCCACACCCGCCGCACACTGCGTCGGCGTCTATGGACTCTTTGTATTCTTGGGCAAACGGATCGTCTTTCATAACACCCGTTCCTGTCCTTCAATCTGATTTTGGCACAATCCGAATAATTTGTCTACATATTTTATTGTAAACCATTATACTCCCAACACGGTGTGTCGCGCCACCATGGAACACCATGAGGAGGTCAGAACCGAAAACGGGTGCGCCGACGGTGTGACCGCAGTGCATAGGGCGCGGCCGCATCCACGATGTTATCGCCGGAATCCTCCGCGTCGTCCATGTGCTCCACGACGCTGCCGGCGTTGGCGGGCGCTATGGGTTCCAAGGCCCGGTTCTCCCGTTGATCTCCACTGGCAAGCAGTTCGAGACGCGGCTCCGGAAAAGCGTCAATGCGGATTTGTTTCTTTTCCGGCTTGCGACCGGGCACCAGCGAATAGCCGATAATGTCGCCCAAGTCGAGCAGAAAGGCGGTAATCAGGATGAAAATCTCCTTGAAACCGACCGACTTGTAGTCGAACAGCTTTTCAAAGACGGCAAAGAGCGGATTCTCGGTTTTGACCAGGTCCGGCAACCGCACCTCCGAAATGCCGGACAGGTCCTTGACAATGACACGCAGTTCAGCCTGCGTTTTGTCAATATCTCCCAGTGTCTGGGGAACTTCGCTGCGCAGCAGGGTGTCGGCCTGTTTCTTTGTCTCCAAGGCCTCCTCAACGGCCTGCAGGTCCACTTGGGCCGTCTTCTGGAGCACATTGAGTTTGTAGTCCTCTTCCTTGGCGTTCTGGCCGTAGCCCGCGGGAGCCCTGCGCAGCCCTTTCACCTCTGAGTCCAGTTCACCCTCCTGCTTGGCGATGGACCGCAGCAATTCCGTCCTGCGCGCGGACAGCACGCCCTGCACATCGCCCAAGAACTTCTCGTAAGTGCAGCGCATGCGGTCATTTGAGTAACGGATGTAGAAGTCCCGGTCGGCCGTGCGGTACAGCACGTCCACATTGAACGCGATCGAGATGAACGCAACAATGGTCATGCCGAGGACGCCGAGCACGTTGAGCCGCTTGTGGCCTCCGATGATCGACAATTTCAGGGCAAACAGCATCAGGCCGATGGCGACCGCCAGCCCCAGCGCCATAACGGAGCACTGCCAAACCACGCCCTCGGTGATGGGAATCGCAATTTTCGGCTCGGGGAGGATGGAATCATTCAGACTCGCGTAGGTGGTGTAAATCGACACCACCGTCAGCAGTACCATCGCGATGCAGAAAATGATTCGTGACGGAAGATTGTTCATCGTATGAGTCCTGACATTTATAAATAGGTATAAGACTTTGCAGCGATAGAATACACCCAATCCGGCAAAGGTTCCAGCGGGCATCCCATTTCTTCTGTTTTGAAGGAACGCATTTGCCGACAGATGCCGCCCCGATACGGTTCGAACAGGCCTGTCGCGCATTAAATCGCCCCGCCAAAAACGCGTTGTCAAAAAAACACTTCTGCTATATACTTATCTGCGGTTCATACTTGTGGTGGGCGTTATCAATGTATGAGTTTCAATAAGGAGCAGGAGTCATGATTTCTCGAAAACGCAATGGGTTTACGCTGATTGAACTATTGGTTGTCATTGCAATCATCGGTATTCTGGCGGCCATTCTGCTGCCGGCCCTGGCCCGGGCGCGCGAAGCGGCGCGGCGCTCGACCTGTCAGAACAATCTCAAGCAGTGGGGGCTGGTCTTCAAGATGTACAGCGGCGAATCGAATGCACAGAAGTTCCCGCCCGTGCTCGCCCGGGACGCGGGGCGCCAGGTCTTTTACGACCCCGGCAACTCCGCCGCCGGGCCGACCATAGGGAACAGTTCCATAGGCTTCAGTCTGATGCCGGGCCCCGACGCCGTCGCGGTGTATCCCGAATACTTGACGGACCCCAAGGTCGCCTTCTGTCCGTCGTCGTCGCAGTACACCCCGAAGTTTTCCGATTTCTCCGACGGAAAAAGCTGCTTTGGGTATATGGCCAACGACCTGCAGCGCTGCGCGGGCTCGGCGGGCACCTGCTACACCTACTTGGGCTGGGTGCTTGACCGCGCCGATTCCTCGTACCCGCTCATGAGCATAACGCTTCCCGCCCCCATGGGCACGATGGACGGTCCCAAGCAGGTGGGGTATGCCGTCATGAAGGTGCTGATTCCGCATATCAACAATGGTGCCAACATCGAAAAGGACGTGGACAACGATGTCGACGTGTCCGCGTGGGCCTCGGACCCTGACGGTCCCTGCGGCAATGGCGGCAACAACACCGTGTACCGCCTGCGCGAGGGCATCGAGCGGTTTATGATCACCGACATCAACAACGCGGGCGGTTCGGCGCTGGCGCAAAGCAGCATTTGGGTCATGTTTGACCGGCTCGCAACCAACACGAAGGATTTCAACCACATTCCCGGCGGGGCAAACGTGCTCTACATGGACGGACACGTTGAGTTCCAGAAGTATCAGCGTATTGGACCGGCGCCCACGAATGGCGGCGTGGCGAGCATTATTGGTTCGGTGACCGCCGCGCTCGGCGTGTAAGAGAATCCGGTCAAGGGATCATCGAAAGCACACAGAGGACTGAAGGCGGTCTGGCACAATTGGGTTGTGCCAGGCCGCCTCTCGGTTTTGCAGGCTCCCGTGATGGTCGCCGGAATTCTCACTGATACACGAAGACCTGCGGCATTATCGCGGCCATGCCTTCCTGATTGAGCAACCGAAGACGGCCAAGCAACTCGGTGACCGCGGCGGCGTGGGGGCGGTCGATCCCTCCCAGCAGCGCCGCGACGCCGCGCATTTCAGCGGAGGCTTCCACAAGCGATTCCAGTCCTCCCAGCCCCATGTGCGCGCTCGTTTCGAGGTCCGTGTTGGAGTTCTTTTCCTTCCCGAGAACGGCCTCAGCCAACAGGTTGACCGCATCCTTGGGTTCGGGCACCACCCGCACCTCGTATTTCTCCACGGACACCGATTTCGCCGCAAAGGCAATGGCCGCCTCCAACCCGCCTATCTTGTCCACGAGTCCGAGATCAAGCGCCTGTCTTCCCGTGAATATGCGCCCGCCCGCCATGTCATCGAGCTTCTTGGTGAGTTTCTGGCCGCGTCCCGCCTCGATGTGCTCTTTGAACGTTTTGTAATCCGCCCCAAAGGCCTCGGTCAACATGCCGCGTTGCTGCTCGGTGTAGGGATGCTGGCCGGAGGACATGTCCGCGTTGGCGCCGCGCCGGTACGGAAAGCGGTTCACGCCGAGTTTCTTCCACAAATCGGCGGTGACAAACTTGCTGCCAATGACGCCAATCGATCCGGTAATGGTGGTCTCGTCGGCGAAGATCGTGCCCGCCCCGCAGGAAACATAGTAGCCTCCGCTGGCCGCGACGCCGCCCATGGAAACGACCAGCGGCTTCTTCTTTTGAAGCAACTCCGTTGCGCGATGGATCACCTCGCTCGCCGTGACGAAGCCCCCCGGTGAATTCACCCGCAGCACCACGGCCTTGACGGAGTCATCCTGCATGGCCTCCTTGAACGCCGCCCGCAGGTCGCCGCTGCACGCTTTGGACACATCGCCGCAGCCGCCGACAATCTCGCCGTTGAGGTAAATCAATCCGATGCCGTCTCCGGACCCGGGCCGGTCGAGCCGCGCGAAATACCGCGCCACCTTCCAGATTGACCGGAATGGATGCTTCATGCTCACCTCGGGCGCGGGCTCCCTGTGGTATTTGTTGTCGATGCGCGTGCCGGCGCCGTATTCCCGCTTGACAAGTTCCACGAGGTCTTCCTGGTACTCGACCGCATCGACAAGCCCTTCCTTGAGCGCCCGCCCCGGCGCAAAGAGGACGCTGTCAATCATCGCCTTTGCCTCGTCCACGGTCTTGTGCTGCGACTCCGCCAGCATGGCCATACAGCTCTGATATTGTCCGTCAAACACCCAGTTCATGTTTTCCTTGGCGGCGTCGCTGGGTTCGGCGCGCGCAAGCATTTCGCCCGCCGCCTTGTAATCCCCGATATGCACCACATCCAACTCCACGCCGATTTTGGCAAGGCCGTCCTTCAGATACATGGCCTCCGTGTACAGTCCCCTTAAGTCAAGCGACACGGTCGGCGCAATGCTCACCCGCGACTCCGCCTTCAGTGTCACGTATAGCGGCAGTGTAACTGCTTGGTCCTCGCAGTGCGCGTAAACCTTCTTGCCGGACGATTTGAAATCCAACAACGCGGCGCGCAGTTCCTCCATTTCAGGCAGGCCAATTGTCAACTCGTTGAAGGTGAGAATCACCGCCTTCACGGCGGCATCCTCTTTCGCGTCCTTCAAACGCTCGAAAAGGCTGTGAAACGTCGCTGGCTGGCCCATGAACGCTCCAACGACATCCGCCTGGGGAGACTCCCCCAGGGTTCCGCTTAGGTGAAAATGCGCGATGCGTTCCGTTCGCGACGAGGGGCCGTGCACTAGCACGGCCCAGAGCAGCAAGGGCATAAAGAGAATCTCCAGCACGCCGAGTATCAGGGCCGCGTCCGCAAGCGCCCGTCCGCGGAGGAGTTCATTCTTCCGGGAATCCCTTTTTGCGAGCACCGCCATAATGATTGCCGGCACCGCCCCGAACACCCACAGGAACAGTCCCGAAAGCGCCAGGATAAACGCCGCAATGGCTTTCTTTGACCTGCGTGGTTCCGTTCCCTCCAAACTTTCGCGCAAAATGCTGTTATCGTTGTCTGACACAATTCCTCCTTCCGGCCCGGGGGCCGTCTCCGACGTTTGGACACACTTGTCCCTGCAATGAAAAATGTTGTCTGCCGCGCCCCGCCCGCCCACAGTATGGGCGGGATCGCTCTTACTTTCCCCTCGAAATCAGTGCGCCACGGAGTGCCGCGAATGCAGGAATCCTGACAACCGCGGAAGACACTAAGCGCACGGCTACCCGTTCATTCTCCGATTCCAGTCGTACTCGCGCGAGGTCACAATGTCCTCCATGTGCTGAATCCGCCGGTCGAGGTTGTCGAAGGTGCGCTTGAGCCGCCGGATCGCCATGCTCCTCGACGAGGTGTAGGAGTTGTAAAACTCGTCGTCCTCCTCGCTTTCGAGGGGTACCACGGGTTCAGGCTTCATCAGCAGGGCTGCCACGAAATAAATGCCGAGCACCATCCAGAAGCCGGTGAAGACAAGAAGAGCCAGTGCGATGACACGCGTCCAGAACACCGACACGTTCATGTATTCGGCCAGTCCCTGGCATACGCCAAGGATGCGCCCGTGGCGCGAACGGTACAGGGGTCCGCGATTGTCATTGAATCTGTCCGTCATCACTTGTCCCTCCGATCCTTGTCAAGCAGAATGGTTTCGAGCGAGCCGACCCGGGCCTCCATCTTCTGCAACTGATTGTGCATCTCCTGGATCAGGCGCGTGTCTTCAAGCTCGCGCTCTGAATTCCGGCCGCCCCGCAATATCTTCAACGCCGCCAATCCAAGGCCGCCGATGACGGCGACCAGCGGGATGCTGAACAGCATGAACACAGCCAGCATGCCCGCGTCCCAATGCGAATAGTAACCGAACATGGCGCAACTCCATTCTTATGCCGAAGGCGGTTGTGCGTTCCCTGTGCCGGCTGCCGCCGACTTTAACTGTGCCAGCTCCCGTTCCAGTTCCTCGTCGCCCTCCAGCGCCGCGAATTCTTCATGAAGCGGGCGTTTGCGGCCATAGTTTACAAGATCCGCACCCGCTTCCATCTGATCGACCCGTCGTTCCAGGTGGTCAAAGCGCGTCATGGCATGGGTCGTGTCGATCTTGCGGATGTGCCCCTGGGCTTTCATGCGTTCCTGCGCATGCGCATGGCGCTGGGCCAGGACGCGCTGTTTCTCGCGGGCCGCCGCCAGTTTCTCCTCAAGCTGCACGATGTCCTGCTGGTACTGCTCCACCAGTCCGTCGAACTGCGACGCTTCCCGGGTCAGGCCCACCGCCCGCTCCAGGTAGCGCCGTTTTTCGAGCAGCGCCTCCCGCGCCAGGTCTTCGCGTCCCTTGTTGACCGCAAGCTGCGCCTTGCCCGCCCACTCGGCGGCCCGCGCCTCAATCTCGTCAAGCTGGCGCTGGATGCGCTTCTTGGTCGCAATCGACTGCGCGCAGGACGCTTTGATCTCGACAAGCGTGTCTTCCATCTCGCGGATGATCAGGCGCACCATCTTCTCCGGATCTTCGGCCTTGTCCAGCATCGTGTTCAAATTCGAGCTGATGATGTCGCGCACTCTCGTGAATATACCCATCACATTTCTCCCAGGCTCATTGTAACGCCTTTGTTCCGACATTCACATGCTTTGTTCATGGCTTGCAGCCAACTGCTAGGGGGAAAGCAACTCGCGTGCCGAATTACGGGCAGGGCATCCCTCTGCCCATAACACCTTGTTTCAAAAAGGCTTAGCTCCTTGAATCAGAAATTGACTTCTTTATCAATATATGGTGTAATTCACTATAGATTAGTCATTTCAGCTATTATTAGGCAACAGGAACCATACCCTTGAATCCAGAAGCCTCTCAGGAAGTGCTTGGCCATTCAGAAAAGTTTCTCGAATTGCAGGAGCAACTGTCGCGGGTGGCCAAGGTAGAGCGCCCCGTGCTCATCATTGGCGAGCGCGGCACGGGAAAAGAACTGGCGGCATCGCGCCTGCATTATTTGTCCAACCGGTGGAGCGAGCCCTTCTTGACGCTCAACTGCGCGGCCCTCTCCCCCACGCTCATCGAGTCCGAGTTATTTGGCCACGAGGCCGGTGCATTTACGGGCGCCGTCGGTCGCCGGGTCGGCCGCTTCGAGGCGGCAGGCGGCGGAACGCTCTTTCTGGATGAGATCGGCATCCTTCCGCTCGAAGTGCAGGAAAAGATTCTGCGTGTGGTCGAATACGGCACCTTCGAACGGGTCGGCGGCAGCCAGGCCGTCAGCGTCGATGTGCGCATCATCGGCGCCACCAACGCAGACTTGCCCGCCCTGGCGGAGGAGGGCCGGTTCAAGCGAGACCTGCTCGATCGGCTTTCGTTCGAGGTGCTGAATCTGCCGCCGTTGCGCCTGCGAAAAGACGACATCCTGTTGCTGGCGGACCATTTTGCGGCGCGGATGGCGCACGAGCTGGGCCGCGAGGAGGTGCCGGAGTTTTCCGAAAAGGCCCGGGCCTCCCTGGAGGTCTACGATTGGCCGGGCAACGTTCGGGAACTGAAGAATGTCGTTGAGCGGGCCGTCTACCGCGCCGACGGGCCCATCATCCATGAAATACAGTTCAACCCCTTCCTGTCCTTGTTCGCCGAAAAGGTGCAGCGGGCCGTGCCTCCCAGTGGACCGGTTCCACTGGAAACCGGACTCGAGGCGGCCGTGCAGGACCTCGAACGGCGCATGGTCGAGGCGGCGCTTGAAAAGGCCAAGTTCAACCAGCGAAAAGCGGCCCAACTGCTGCAACTGACCTATCACCAGTTCAGGGGCTACTATCGGAAATACGTGAACCCTTCATTATAGATTCGGGCCAGAAGCGGCAGAGCCACGATCTTCACCCCTAATTCTTGTTCGCAATCTTGTACAGATGGGTTTTCGTGCGAAGCAACAGGGCGTTTCCCGCCACCGCCGGCGAGGTCCACAATTCGCCGTCGAGTTGGCTGACCGCCAATTCGCGGTATTGCCGTTCGGGCGCGAACACGGTGGTCTTGCCCTTTGTGTTTGAGAGATAGATCCGGTCGGGAACGGCCAGGAGCGAAGCGCCGTATTTGCCTTTCAGACGCTGCGACCAGACCGGCTTTCCCGTGGCCGCCTCCAGGCAGGTCAGCATGCCGTCGTCAGTCACCGTGTAGAGCAGGTCGCCCGCCAGCACGGGCGAGGTCTGAAACGGTGTGTCCTTGGTCATCTTCCAAACCACGTTCGAATTGAGCACATCACCCGTGCCGCCCTCGCGAATTGCCAGGAGTTCGCTTTCACTGGGATGACCGCCGGTGTTCACGAACAGCAGGCCATGCCCGTGGACAATGCTCGAAATCGTGCTGTCAACGCCGTATCGAACCCGCCAGATCTCCTTGCCGATCCGCGGTTCGTGTCCCGTTACCAACAGGGCACCGTTGCTCACCAGTTGCGGCTTGCCGTCGACGTCAACAATCAGGGGCGTTTGGTAGGACTTGCGGAAGACCGGCTTGGTATCCGGCGTGTATATGTCGGCCGGACGGTTGTACATCCACACCGTTGCACCGGTCTTCTTGTCCAACGCCGCCATGAACTGCCTGTCTATGCCCTCGAGCGTGACGATGAGCAGGTCTTCGAAAAGAACGGGCGAGGACGCGGGGCCCTGCATGTGATCGCAGTTCAAATCCGTTCGGCGCCACAAGACCTCGCCCGACGCGGTGTCTATGCATGCCGTGCCAAAGGTGCCGTAGTGCACATAGACGCGCCCCGCTTCGATGGCGGCCGAAGGGGTGGCATAGGAGTTGGCCGGGTTGATATGTTGCGGATTCTCCGGGTGGAACACTTCGATGTCGCGGATGATCTTACCCGAAGCGAGATCGATACAGACCGCGTAAAGCGCCGTTCCGTCTTCCTTCGCGGTGGTGAGCCAAATCTGATCGCCCCACACCACGGGAGTGGAATAGCCCAGATCATGAATGCCCGTCTTCCAGGAGATGTTCTCCGTTTCCGACCAATGAAGGGGCAGCCCCGTCGCGGCGCTTTGTCCCTCCGCCGTCGGACCGCGCCACGCCGGCCAATTCCCGTCGGCGTGGCTGGCACCCATAGAAATAACAACGACAAGGCTCAAAGCAACTATACGCATACTTCGTCTACTCCATGTTCCTGACGTCCGTCATTGCGAGCGAAGCGAAGCAATCTTTTGTACCCACAACCTGACGTGAGCAAGAGATTGCCGCGTCGGACTGCGTCCTTCTCGCAATGACAGTTTCTCTTTGGCTCTGGCGGCTCAAACGCAAGACTCAATCGGGATGACTCACTACACCGGTCACGAAGCCAATCACTCACGGAAGCGGGATTCTAACCTATGAATGCCTTGGGTAGAAACAAGAATACCTCGGACGCATACAAAGGACATAACACTTCAAATCATTATAGATGAGGCGTTTTCAAAGAGCCTAACGAATCCGAAGCGCCGGATGAACGGGGCAGGCGAATTCATCCAACTGCCGGTTACGGAACGTGGGCGCCCGTATTTCCCCGGCCGATATAGGAGTCGGCCATGGTTCCTCGCGGCTTCTTGAAGGCCGACTTATTGATGCAAACGGCCCAAGTCATTTAGCATGGTTCGCGAGACGGGCAGGGGCTCACACCGTTCCACGCTGGCCTTGTCCCTGCCAAAGCCGGCGGCTTGTGCGTGAAGTTGCCGGTCACCCGGCAGGAAGGATACCCCCATGAAGATTGTTGCCGTGCTCGGAAGCCCCAGGCTGAACGGAAACAGCGCCCTTATTGCCGGACGCTTTCTTGAAACAGCCAGGAGTCTTGGCGCTGAAACACGGTCATTTGCGCTCAACGCGCTTGCCTATCGGGGTTGCCAGGCCTGCATGAGCTGCAAGAAGAACTCGGAGACCTGCGTTCTGAAGGATGACCTGTCAGAAGTGCTCGAAGCGGTGCGGGAAACCGACGTGCTCGTCCTTGCCTCGCCCGTCTACTACGGCGACGTAACGGGACAGATGAAGCTGTTCATAGACCGAAACTACTGCTTCCTTACCCCCGACTACCACTCCAACCCGCAAAGATCGCGCCTCCTGCCTGGAAAGACGATGGTATTCATCCAAACGCAGGGGCACGCAGACGCGGCGGTCTTTGCCGATGTCTTTCCGCGCTATGAGGCAATGATGCGGTTCGACGGCATGGACGAAGCGCACCTGCTGCGCGGCTGCGGCCTCTCCAGGCGGGACGACGTTCTTGAACGCGAAGAGATTCTGAAACAGACCGAAGACCTTGCCGCTCAACTCACAACCAGATATGCCGGTCAGTACTGAAACAGGAGGAATGCCCCGATTGCTCTTTACTCGACCGATAGGGGGGAAGCGTCCTTGGTTGCGCTCTGGACAGAATCCGTATTGGAACCGTTTTCGCCGAAAAGACGATAATAGTTCCAAGTGTGTCTTCCCAGTGGCACAGCCGCCGGCACGGCCCAGAGCATCGTCCCCGGGAGTGCGGTCGAACATAATTCACTGGCAAAAGGATTCTTAGCCATGAAGAGACGCGGTTTTACGCTGATCGAACTGCTGGTGGTCATTGCGATCATCGGCATCCTGGCGGCTATTCTGCTGCCGGCCCTGGCCCGCGCGCGGGAGGCCGCCCGGCGCGCCTCCTGCCAGAACAACCTGAAGCAGTGGGGCTTAATCTACAAGATGTACGCCAACGAGGCCCGCGGTTCCTTTCCGCCGCTGCAGGCCGGTGCCTTCGCCGCAACGCCAGGCGACCCCGACGCGCCCGGCGGATTTCATGGCGCTTTCGACATCGGCCCCTGCCTGCCGGTCCTTTACCCGGAATACATGACCGACCCGATGCTTGTCTTCTGCCCCTCCAAGGCGGAACTGCCGTCCGCCATTCTTGCCTCCAAGAACGACGCGACCAAGGACTTCTGCATGGGCAACACGGCCATCAACCGCAGCCGCTGCGCCCGCTCCGTGGACAACAGTTACGCCTATTTCGGCTGGGTCTTTGACCGGGCAAACTCCGCGGACTGCGAACCTTATTCGAACGCCCTGACCTCCCTGTTTTCGCCGGTGCACATTCCGGCCCCGGAGAATCTCCCGCCCAACCCCATCGTGCCGAGGCAGATCAACGCGGCGCTCTACGCGGCCCTCTCGAATGCGGACACCCCCCTGTACTACGAGGGAAGCGGATGCGCCCGGCACGGCAACCTCCCGGCGGCGGACCAGGACGTGAACATGCTGGCCGGCGGCCTGAACGAACCGGCGGGCAGCGGCAACGGCGGCGGCAACACCGTCTACCGGCTCCGGGACGGCATTGAGCGCTTCCTCATCACCGACATCAACAACGCCGGCAACGCCAACGTGTCCCAGTCCTCGGTGTGGATCATGTTTGACCTCGTGGCAAACACGCCTTCCGCCTTCAACCATCTCCCCGGCGGCGCCAACGTCCTCTACATGGATGGCCACGTGGAATTCAAGAAGTATGCCGCAACCAACGAAGCGCCCGTAAACGGGGCCCTGATTACGATTATCGGCGTCATGGCCGAACACCCGGTGCAGCTTCCCACATAGGCGTTTCCCGCCACGCGGACCATGCAGTCTCGTGTCGTCGGCGTCTCGCCGGCCTTGGCTTGGCTACCGGCTGACCCTGCCCGTGAGGCAGGCCAAGGCAGGCGGAACGCCTGCGTTACGCAAATGGGTTTCTGTTGGGTAGCGGAGCATGGCAAGGGCCGGGTAAGGGCGGGCAAGGATTGTGACTGGCGCTCCGCGTCGGCCCGGTCTCTATAGCCCGGTCTTTCCGGAAAACAGGCGTATCAAGGAGACGCAGGCGCTTTCCGGGGCCTTCTGGTTTGCGTTTTGGTTTGCTGTCTTGCCAGGGCCAAGCGTTCCGCGATGACCCGGTACACTTCCGGGTTCCACCTCAGGCCGAGATGGGATGCATGCACCTCGACATCTGTCTTGTAGTTGCCGTTCATGCAGGCCCGCCAGTCGACGAATCCATCGTTCTTGCTGTAAACGGCAGTTTCGTGCACGCTTGAAGGGAAGGGGCCCTTCATCATGGTAACGCCGGGACAGGGGCAGTCGAGCGAAAAGCAGTTTCTATGGGAACAGTTGCGGCGCGAGGAGGTGTAATCGTGCGCAAAATTGAGCGCGTACGCCACAAGCGGGTTGATTCTGACCCTGCGGAACGGGGAACCAAGCATTGTCAGGGAGGCAATCTTGTCCGGCAAATGATAGGCGATCCCGCGCGCAACCAGCCCGCCCAGGCTGTGGCCGACAAGATGGACCTTTCGGCCGTGCGCCGCGTACTCCTCTGAGATTAGTTTCAACAGACGATCGCCGACGATTTCAGGGCATTCCACATTCATCCAGATTCCTGTTCCCAAGACCCTGTAGCCGAGTCGCCTTAACCAGAGGCGCATTTCGAGAAAGCAGAGGTCGGTCTCGAAAAGCCCAGGTATCACCATGACGGGCGAATTGTCGCCGCGGGGCACGCCAAAGCCGTAATAGACCCCGGACAGCTTCAGTTGAAGGTACTCAAACCAGTTCAGGCCCTCGCGCCAAACCGGCAAATCGTTTGCCGTGCGTTCCTGCTTCTTTGCTGCGGACGCATTGCCCTTGCGCGCGTCTTTGCCGCCGCGGCTCCTATCAAGGTTTCTTCCCTGCATTGGAATCTCCTTGTTCATAGAAACAACCGCGACGTCGCTGGCATTGCCATTGGATTGGATATCTTCTCGTCGCCGATGCCGGTCGCACGCTTACCTGGTAACGAAGCGAAACAATAACGAGGAAGTATATGCGCCTCAGATGTTCCACCCCGGACGCCGGGCGTAGGACAGCATGCGGTTTGCCTGTTCGTCGTTCGGGAACGCTTCCTTCACCGGGTCCCAGACCATCTTGCGCTTGAGCTG
>CAIJOU010000935.1 GCA_903822375.1 Candidatus Hydrogenedentota bacterium | reverse complement strand
TGAAGGGCGGCGGCGCACCGGAGGTGCTGAGCGCGCCGGCGGGCAGCGTGCCCGGGCCAGGCACCGCAACGTCGCCCCACTGACGGAACGAAGCATCCAAACTTTTTCGGAGTATTTTGCGGACGATGAAAATCAAGGTTTCCCCTTCGGTTCTGGCCAGCGACTTTGGACGGCTCGGCGAACAGATTACCGAGGTCATTGACGCGGGCGCAGACATGATTCACTTCGATATCATGGACGGCCATTTCGTGCCCAACATCACCAAGGGCCCGCCGATTCTGGCCAGCCTGCACCGCCATTGCACGGTCCCCATGGATGTGCATCTCATGATCACCGAGCCGGAACAGTACGTGGACGACTTCGTTCAGGCGGGGGCGGACATCATCACGTTCCACACCGAGGCCTGCCGCCACCCGCACCGGCTCATCACCAAGATCCAGGACCTGGGCTGCAAGGCCGGCGTCGTGCTGAATCCGGGCACCTCTGAGGACGAAATAGAATACCTGGCGAACATGGTGGACATGGTCCTGATCATGTCGGTCAACCCGGGTTTCGGCGGCCAGTCCTTCATCACGGACATGTTGCGCAAGATAGAAAACGTGCGCGCCATGATCGGCGACCGCGACCTGGAGGTGGACGGCGGCATCGACGACACCACGGTAAAGCAGGTGGTCGAGGCGGGCGCAAATGTGCTCGTCGCCGGCTCGTACATTTTCCGCCACCCCTCCTATCTTGAAGCCATAGAGACGCTAAAAGCGGCGGGAGAATGCGGGAGTATCTGAGATTTGAAATCTGAGATCTCAAATCCGGGAGCTGAAATTCCAGGTTTGAGGTCTGAAAATCGCATATCCCCGTGCGGGCTGCGCGGGGAAAGGCAAGGAATAGACCTGAAACGCCTCTGCTTCAAGAGATTGAGACGCGGAAGGCGGTGAGAGAAGGAAAGAATACTTCTGACTTGATGTCCGGGTTCTCAGAACTGAACTCTGAGGTCTCAAATCTCAAGTCTCAAATGCAGCTTCCCGCGAGGGAAGATACGCGCAAGGCGGGAGGTCAGACCATGAGAGCAGTCACGCGGGCGGTGACGGCTGGAATCCTTCTCGGGGGAATGGTGACGGGCACGGGCGCATGGGCCGACGGTGCCAAGCCGACCCAACCGGAAATGGACCGGGCGCGGCAGTGGGACGCGGCCAAGTTCGAGGGCAATGCCGACGCCGGGGGCGGCGTGGACGTGAAGCCCCTATTCTCGTTCGTGTACGACGGAAAGCCTTCGTCCGAATTCCTTGATTCATGGAAGCTGGAACGCAGCGCCACACCGGGCGCGGACGGCCGTGTGCTGCACACCATCACCTGCACCGATCCAAAGACCGGCCTTCAGGCGCGCATTGACGGTTTCCGCTATCCCGACTTCCCCACGGTGGAGTGGACCATCCATTTTAAGAACACGGGCACAATCGACACGCCCATCCTGTCCGACATCCTGGCCATGGACGCCACGCTGAACGGCGATGAGGGCGCGGAGTTCACGCTCCACCGCAACAAGGGCGACAACTGCACGGCCGACAGCTTTGAACCCATCCATGAGCCGCTCCCTGCCAAGGCGGACCTGACTGTCGCCAACACGGGCGGACGGCCCACCCAGATTTCTTTTCCCTACTTTAACATCCAGGCCGGGGGGCGCGGCTTCATTGTCGCCCTGAGTTGGGCCGGACAGTGGCGCACGCAGTTCAGGAGGGATGACGGAGCCGGCCTGCGCATCCGGGCCGGACAGGAGAAGACCCACTTCCTGCTGCATCCGGGTGAGGAAGTTCGCGGGCCGATGGTCGTCCTCCAGTTCTACGAGGGCACGCGCACCCGCGCGCAGAATGTCTGGCGCCAGTGGATGATCGCGCACAACGTGCCGCGGCCGGGCGGGAAACTGCCGTCCCTGCCGCAGTTGAATGCGTGCAGTTCGCACCAGTTTGGCGAAATGATCCACGCCGACCGGGACAGCCAGACCTTCTTTGTGGACAAGTATCTCGAACATGGCATGAAGCTCGACTACTGGTGGATGGATGCCGGGTGGTATCCCTGTGATGGAAACTGGGGAAAGACGGGTACCTGGGAAGTGGACCAGACCCGCTTCCCGGGCGGATTCAAGCCCATCACCGACCATGCCCACGGCAAGGACGTGAAGATCATTGTGTGGTTCGAGCCCGAGCGCGTGGCGGGCGGGACCTGGCTCACGGAGAACCACCCCGATTGGATTCTCGGCGGCAAGGACGGCGGCCTGCTCAATCTGGGTAACGATCAGGCGCGCACGTGGCTGATTGAGCATGTGGACAAGCTGCTGACGGACAACGGCATCGACCTCTACCGCCAGGACTTCAACATGGATCCGCTCGGCGCCTGGCGCAAGAATGACACGCCGGACCGCCAGGGCATCACCGAGATCCGGCATGTGGAGGGCTATTTCGCCTACTGGGACGCGCTGCGCCAGCGCCACCCGGACATGCTCATCGATTCCTGCGCCAGCGGCGGACGCCGCAACGATTTGGAAACCCTGCGCCGCGCGGTGCCGCTACTGCGCAGCGACTACATCATGGAACCGGTCGGCAACCAGTGCCACACTTGGGCACTGTCGGAGTGGTTCCCCTTCTACGGCACGGGCACGTCCAAGACCGACCCGTACATGATCCGCAGCATCCTCTGCCCGAGCCAGACAGCCTGCTGGGACCAGCGCGATGACAAGATCGATTTCGCGGGCATTCGCGGCATCGTGGACGAATGGAAGGCTTTTGCGCCAAACTATTTTGGCGATTACTATCCAATCACGCCCTACAGCCTCGACGCGGACCAGTGGATCGGCTGGCAGTTTGACCGGCCCGAGGCCGGTGAGGGGCTCGTGCAGGTGTTCCGCCGCGATGCATGCCCCTACGAATCGGCACAGTTGCCGCTGCAGGGACTCGACCCCGCCGCGAAGTACCGCGTGGGGCCCGCATCGCCGCTGAATCCCGGCGAGGCGGTGGAAATGACCGGAACCGATTTGATGGACAAGGGATTGCCTGTGGCAATTTCGGCGAAGCCCGGCTGGGCGTTCTTCACGTACAAGCGTATCTGACGACAGGAGTCTCCGACATCATGCGTACCACTTTCGCCGCCCTCACCGCAGCGCTTGTCATGGGAATGCTGTTCTTCAGCCCGGGCGCAAACGCGGCAGAACCGGGCGCGACCCTCTATGTGTCGCAGGACGGCAACGATGCCTGGACGGGAACGCTCGCCGCGCCCAACGAGTTCTCGTCGGACGGACCGTTCATCACCGTCGAGCGCGCGCGCGATGCAATTCGCGCCATGAAACAGGCGGGTCCGCTTCCCACGGGCGGCGTGAAGGTGGTGCTGCGCGGCGGCCGCTACGCGCTCAAGAGGACCGTGGAATTCACGGCGGAGGACTCGGGGACTGCCGAAGCGCCCATCACCTATGCCGCGCAGACGGGCGAAAAGGTGTTCCTCACCGGCGGTGTACGCGTGCCCGCCTTTGAACCGGTCTCCGATCCCGCCGTTCTGGAGCGGGTGTCACCGGAGGCGCGCGCCGCCATGGTGCAGGCCGACCTGAAGACACTGGGCATCACCGATTTCGGCGCGCCCAACGACGGCGGCGTGGAGTTGTTCTTCCAGAACAAGCCCATGACCCTGTCGCGCTGGCCCAACGAGGGCTTCGTGAACATCAAGGACCTGGCCGTCCCGGACGAGCTTGAGAGTCACGGCATCAAGGGCAGCAAGACGGGCAAGTTCATCTATGACGGTGATCGGCCGAGCCGCTGGATTGGCGAGAAGGACGCCTGGGTGCATGGGTACTGGTTCTGGGACTGGTCGGACCAGCGGCAGAAGATCGAATCCATTGACCCGGCCACGTCCACCATTGCCGTCGTGCCGCCCTATCACAACTACGGCTACCGCAAGGGACAGTGGTATTACGCATTCAACATCCTGGCCGAACTGGACACGCCCGGCGAATGGTATCTGGATCGCGAGAAAGGCATCCTCTACTTCTGGCCGCCGGCCGCGCCGGGCCCCGAGGACGTGGTCGTGTCCGTGCTGCCCACGCTGGTGACAATGAAAGAGACTTCAAATGTCGCGCTGCGCGGGGTGGTGCTGGAGAACTCGCGCGCCACGGCGGTCACCATTGCCCAAGGCACGGGATGCCGCGTGGAAGGCTGCACGGTCCGCAACGTCGGGGGCAATGCCGTGTCTGTCGGCGGCGGCACCAACAGCGGCGTGGCCGGCTGCGAGATCTATTCGCTCGGCAAGGGCGGCATCAGTATCGACGGCGGCGATCGGACGACACTGACCGCGGCGGGGCTCTTCGCGGAGAACAACCACATCCACCACTGGGGCCGCTGGAGCCGCATGTACCAGAGTGCGGTGAGCATGACGGGCGTGGGCAACCGCATCTCGCACAACCTGATTCACGACGCGCCGCACATGGCGATTCAGTTCGGCGGAAATGACCATGTGATCGAGTTCAACGAAATCCATCATGTCTGCACGGAGTCGAACGATGCGGGCGCGATTTATGCGGGCCGCAACTGGACCATGCGCGGCAACATGATCCGCAACAACTTCCTGCACGACATCAGCGGCTTCCAGAACAAGGGCTGCGTGGGCGTGTACCTCGACGACATGTTTGCCTCGGCGGACATCACGGGCAACCTGTTCCGCAATGTCACCATGGCGGCGTTCCTCGGCGGCGGCCGCGACTGCTCCATCGTGAACAACATCTTTGTGGACTGCAACCCGGCCATTCACGTGGACGCGCGCGCGCTGAACTGGGCCGCCTACCACGCCGATGAGTGGATCAAAGAGGCCGGCGAAAAGGGCACCATATCGGGCATCGCCTACAACAAGCCGCCCTACAGCGAGAAGTACCCGAAACTGGTCGGCATCATCGAGGACGAACCCAAGGCGCCCAAGGGGAACCTCATCGCAAGGAACATCTGCGTCGGCGGCAAGTGGGACAATATCGAGGAAATCGCGCGGCCCTTGCTGGCCTTTGAGAACAACCTGCTCGACCAGGACCCGCTGTTCGTCAACGCCGCCGCGGGCGACTACCACCTCAAGCCGGAATCCCCCGCGCTGACCATGGGATTCCAGCAGCTACCGCTGGAGCAGATTGGCTTGCAGAACGACGAAATCCGGGCGGCGATACCGGTGGTGGCACCTGCAGACGCGAAATAGCGAGGCACTCCAAATGTCTGCTTCTTGGGTATTCTGGCGGGATTGTATAGTCTATTTGTGGATTTTGGTTTTAACTATAATACAGTGTTTTTATACGACAAGACAGCACGATCATTTGGTCAAGATGCTTGTAGTAACTGGATTTCAGTTTGCATTCTTGCAGGTGGCTGGCGCGATGAGCCTTGCGGATAAACCCCTAATCTCAATGGGATTCTTTGTCTTGTCAATTCTTTGCGCTATGCAGTGGTGGAATTGGCATGAAAAAAACAAGGCGGGCAAATAGGGGCCTTCGCACGAATCACTGAATGCGCTTGGCGCAAAAGAAGAGTCCCTGCCACCTCCCCGGCAAAGAAAAGCGGGGGCAGGGCCACCTAGAGCACTTTAATTAAATATGCCTAC
>CAIJOU010000934.1 GCA_903822375.1 Candidatus Hydrogenedentota bacterium | reverse complement strand
TGGCTTAATCGGTCCGAACGGTGCCGGCAAAACCACCACACTGGACCTGATCATGGGGATGGGAAAGAAAGACGCGGGCAGCATCGAGGTGTTTGGCCTTGACCATGCGCGCAACGAGGTCGCCGTCAAAAAACAGATTGGCTATGTGGGGCCGGACCTGTCCTTTACCGCCTGGGGCCGGGTCAACCGGCTGTTAAGCTTTGTGCGGAGTTTCTACGCCGACTGGGACGACGCCTATTGCACGGACTTGCTGGCCCGTCTCAGCATTGGACTGCATGATCGGATATCAACACTGTCCTTTGGGGCGCGCACAAAGCTCTCGCTCATCCTTGCGCTTGCACACCGCCCGGCGCTGCTGCTGCTGGATGAGCCCCTGGCGGGGCTGGACGTCATCTCCAAACAGGAAGTGTTTTCGGAACTACTTCGGGCGGTGCAGGACGAAAGCCGGACGGTCGTCATTTCATCGCATGACCTGCACGATTTGGAACGGCTGACGGACCATACAGGCATCATTAATGACGGGAAACTGCTGCTGGAGGGCCCCACGGCGGAACTGGTGGAAAGATTCCGTACAGTTGAGTGCATCATGCCGGATTCTGTCTCGCTGGAGACGGTTCCCGGTGTTCGGGTGCTCCGCCGGGAGGGGGGGCGCTGGCGGCTACTGGCAGACCTTCGCCATAACCCGCTGCAATCGCTTGATTCCATGGGTGCGAAAGAGGCGGAGACGGCGCCGGTAACCCTGGAAGAACTTTTTCTGGCACTTGTGAGGAGTTCCGGCCATGTCGCATATCATTCGTGACGGAATTCGCCGCTGGTGGTGGGTCTACACGCTTGCCGCTGCGGGCTGCCTGTTCAGCGTGCTGGACCATAACGCGCGGCCGACCCAGCTGACACTGATGGCGGGAGTCCTGCTGTATGCCTGCGGCGGGCTGTTCGTGCTCGACCTGGCCACCCCCGGCAAGTTTCGCGCATTGGGCATGTTTCCCGTGACCCACCACCAGATCGGCCTGGCTTATGGCGTTCTTTGGATGGTGCTGGTCCCGGCCTTCCATGCAGTGGTTTATCTCGCGGCCGCCCTTCTCCATGTCTTCGCGCCGAAGCTGGTTTCCGAAGCGCTTCCGTTGTTCCTCTACGCCCCCTTGATGGTCTTCTGTCTGGGCACCACCTGCGCCTTCATCATGATTGCCCAGCTCTCACGGCACTTTCGGCCTGGATGGATGAAGCTTGCTTTGGATTTCTCCTCGACGTTCATCCTCTTCGCTATGTTCGTCATCATGGGGTATTTCATCTACCGGCTGGGCCTGCCGGCGAAGCACGAAGCGTTGCCGCAGGAACATGCCTTCTTCTCGCTGGTCAACGCAATCGAGCGCGTGACCGGCCCGAAACAAAGCCTGTGGGACATCCCGGAGTTTGCCGCATTGGGCGTTGCCGCAGCTTGCATCGCTCTCTTTGTTGCTCGCGCGGAAGACTGCACACGGCTCCTGTTTTTCGCCAGCAGCGCGCGGGAGAACGACTATCCGTTGACCGTGTTTTCCGGAAAGTCGGCCCGCACCTTCGGTTTCATGGAACCGTGGGTTCAGGAATGTCGCGACGGCACCCGAATCGTCAGCCTGCTTGCCTTTTCATGCGCTGCACTCTATCTCCTTAATTGGATCTTCGTGAAACAACCCGCCCTCACCGACTTGGCGCTTGCCCAATGGCCGCTGATTCTGATCCTCATTGCGGCCCTGGTGTGCACTCCGCCGATGATTCCCTGGCTTATTGGGTTGCGGACGCTGCGTGCGCTGCCGATGTCGCGAAGATTCCTGACGCTGTACCTGCTATCGTTTCCGCTGCTGGCGTTCTCAGTCTATTCACTTGTCCTGTTTGGGCTGTGTGCGCATTTTCGCGGCTTGGATTACGCGCTGAACATGGAATGGTGGATGGTGCTTGTGTTCGGTCTCTCCCTTCTTTCTATCGGCCCGCTGTTGCATTCGCGCCATACCCCCGTCACCGTCGTTGTTCTGTTCCTGCCGACAATAGCAACAGTCATTCTTGCCTACAAGAACGATCATCCCGTGGAAACAATGCAGGGAATCGCCTTCTGGCTCAAGGCGGGCGGCGGAATCGCGCTCGTTACGGCGGGGTATCTGGTGCTGCAAACCTACATTGTCCGAAGCGGTTCGTATCGGTCTCGATGGTTTGGCGCAGTGCAACGCTGAACAGACAGGCAGGGGGAGAGGGGAGGCGTTTATCCCCCGAAGCTGCGCTTCGTGACACAGGCAACCAGAGGTCTCCGTGACACGGCTGTCCCATGAAGAACAAGCGTGCCAGGTTGAACGGGTTGGATAGGATCTCCGTCAGTCACTGCCTGATGGGATGCCTTGGTCCTGGACACGCAAACCTTTCCCTCCAGTTCAGGCCGCTGGCTTGAACGCCCCAGGCCGTTTGTCGGGCAAGACTGCGGCGTCGATTCTCACGGGCAGGACAGGACGCGGAACTCAGGGCTTTTCCGCCACGAGCACAAACGGCGGCCTGAGTTGAAACAGCAAAAGATTGAAAGGACGCAGATTCCAACTGTTCATGATGCAAAGGGGCCATTTTCGGAAGAGATGGTGAACGCTGACCCTGAAGCCGATTCCCTCAAGCTGGCGGGCCAATTCGAAGGGGTCCAGAAGCCTTTCACAGTACTCGCCGGTCTCCGGATTCCGGCACCATGACCACTTTGGCGGGCTGGGAAGTTTTGTTTTGGCTCCGTAACGCTTCGACAGCGTCTCAATCTCGTGCTGAACCATTCCCGCCGAGGCTTCCACAAGGGACGTGACCTCTTCATCGGTGAGGCGCGGATTGGCGCTGCGCACCATTCTCTCCCGCATGGCCGCATAGGGTTCGACATCGGCGTTTTCCACCGGCCTCTCCTGCTTCAGCCTCTCAATGAAGCTCCATTCCCGGTCGCGCTTCTTCCATAACTCCTCGTTATTTTTTCGTACCGACCGGCACAGCGCATTGTTGTCATTGGTGAAGACCGCACGGCCCCCCCTGCGGAGAATCTCAAAACATTTTGTGAACATCAGGTCGAGATCGTGAACATGCTCGATGGTCTCATGGCAATAGATGCCGTCGTAGGATTCGGCACCCATGTTCAGGGCGCAGATATCTCCCAGGAGACGTTCTACACCCAACAGACTGTGTTCTTTTTGAACCACGCGCAATCGCTTTTCAAGAGCCGATATCATGGTCTCGCGGATGTCGTTCGCCACCACTTCATTGCCGCCCAGAGCGGCAAGACCCACGGTGTGCCATCCAAACCCACAGCCGACGTCGAGAACCCTCTTGCCGCAAAACTTTCCCAGACGCATCAAGTACTGGATTTCCCAAACCCAGTGCTCATAATAGTCCAGAATGTCGCGGCTATACGTGATAAAGTCGGGATTATCCGATTCATCAAGGTATAGATCCAGAATCTGTCTGAATTCCGCGACGGACCTTGCTTCTGGCAATTAGATTCTCCTTTTCAAGTAAAGTATTATTATTATACGCACAGAGGTTCGCTAAACATAGTCGTAAGAACACGATTTTTTTGAGACTAATTCCTGTTTGCCGGGTAATCGGAAGACACCTAAGGTTCTTATCCCCGGGACAAAGGCGGTTGGCACATTCCTGTGAGTCCCTTCGATGGTTTATTGAAAACAGGCGCCAACGGCCACATAATGAATGCTCTGGGCGTTCTTGGCGCGGGTGGACCAGGAACGCGACGTTCACGAGAGTCACATAACGCTGGAGTGCATTTCACCATGCTGCAGAAAAGACACTTCTTCCCCGCAACGGTTGCACTGTGTGTTGTTGCCGCGGCGGTTTCCTTCATCAGCTTTCGGGCGGCGGCTTCCACCGCGTTTGGACTGCCCGACGCAGTTCAATCGACCATCGGCGCGTGGTTTTGCAGCGATGACTTTATGGAGCCGGACGGATACAGGAAATACGTGGACCTGTTTGCCGGGCACTCGCCCTACGACTTGCTCGCCACGAGTTTCCGCGTCAACCGTCGCGAAATTACCGAAAAGGCCTTCCATGACCAGGTGAAGGCGGCCGTTGCCTATGCGCGCGAACGCGGCCTCAGGATAGCCCTGGATCTGGATGTCCGGCTGGCGCGGGAGGCCTTTCGCAGCCAATACCCCGATGAACAGCAGGAAATGCTCCGCCTGCGGACCGTGCCCCTGAATGTGTCAGGCGAGGTGGAATTTGCCGTCACGCCGGATGTGCTCAGTGACCACATGACGGGAAACACCACGCCCTACCTGCCGTTGTCCGGGCGTTTGGTTCGTGTGTATGCCTACACGGCGGGGGAAAAGGAAGTATTGCCGGAAACTGTCCGGGACATCACGGAGCGCTGTGTTGTGAAGAGCGCCACCAAAGAAGAGGTGCGCGTCGTCATTCCCTGCGACGCCTCCACGGCCGGGCGCACGGTCTGCGTCATGGCCGCGTTTGCCCACCTCACGCCCGACGTGTACGCGCCGCACCTCATGGAATTTCAACGGTCCGTCGTGGAGCAATACGCCGATGTGGCGCTTTCCGGACTCATGAAGGACGAGTGGGGATTCCCGCCCTGCCCCGGCGGCTGTCCGGACAAGAACGACTTCTGGTTCTCATCGTCCCGTGCGAAGGCCTATGCGGAGGCGACAGGCGGCCGCGACCTGGTGCGCGACTGTCTCCTGATGCATGCGGGCGAACAGGGCCGTGAACGGGAACGCCAGGCGGCCATAAACGTGCTCCTCAAAACCTCGCGCGAGCGCAATGCGGCCATAGAGGAGCATTACTACAATCTGGCGAAAGAGTTCTTCGGCCCGAACGCCGCCGTCGTGACCCACCCGACTTGGTGGCCTTATCCCGGTCCGTCCGAGTTCAAAAAGAACGGATTGGACTGGTGGGCGGCCAAGCGGGACTGGGGCCAGACCGACGAGGACACGCCCTTTCCCGTCCGCACCGCCCTGGCCAAGAAGTGGGGCAGCAGCGTCTGGTACAACCAGTACTATTCCTCCGATGCGGACAAGTACCGCGAAAGCCTTTGGACCCATGCCCTCGGCGGCGGACGCATCAACTACCATCCCATTTACCCGGCTCCGGAAGGCTTGGATGGTGTTGGCCGCAGTGCGAAACTGCTTGCGCCCGATATCGTGGCCGGCGAGAGCCGTATCCGTCTCCTGCAACTGATTACACACGCCCCCATCGACTGCCCTGTCGCCGTTGTCTTCGGCCATGCCTGCGCCATGAACTGGGCAGGGCCGGCTTACGACGATGTCGGCCTTGCCGTGACGGATGCGCTCTGGCAGGCGGGGTATTACGCCGACCTGATTCCCACCAGTGAAATTGCATCGGGTGCCCTCAAGATTGCCGATGATGGCGCTGTCATCTACGGCACGCAGCGCTACGCCGCCGCCGTGCTCTATCACCCCGAGTTCGAGCAACCGGAGACGGCCGCGTTCTTTAACAAGGTATCCGCCACCGCGCTGTTCCGCGTCGGCGGCTGGACGCGGGATTTCAGTGCCAGGGACTTTGACGGTGTCGCAGCGCTGCCCCCGGCCATGGCCGAAGGCAACGACGGCGCAGATGCGGCGGCCAGGGTTGTTGAATCGTTGCGCCAGCGCGGTATCATCCCGGGCACGCCCGCGGCCGGGCATCTTTCCAACAAGAGCGTCTGCCCAGCCCGCGAGGGCCACATGCGGCTCACGGACGGAACGGAAGTCTTCCTTTCGGGCCAGACGAATGCAGCCGGTGACCCGATTACAGGCACTTTCGAAATCGCCGGCCAGGAGGTCAAGGCGGATGCGCGGGGTGTTCTCGCCGTTCGCTTCAGCGCCGACGGTCAGATTGACGCCCTTGCGGCAGGCGGACTGAAGCAGTTTACGAGCGAGAAACTTTCCCTGCAGTTCGACACCCCCGTCGACTTTGCCTATTGGCATGATGCTTCAGGACAACCCAAAGGGGCGCTTCAAAACGGGTCCGCCGACCTTCCGGAAGCGCTCGGCGCGCTGACCCAGGACTGGCTCCGGCTTGCCACCCCTGCCGCCGTCCTGTCGTTCCCGCCCGAACTGGTCAAATTCACTCTCTGCGAAAACAACCCGGTGTTCGAAGGTGCCGGTCCCGGCCATTGGGACGAGAAGATACGGGAACGCGGCTGGGTCATGTATGAGGACAACGCCTATCACCTCTGGTACACGGGCTACCAGACCAAGGGGGATGAGACACGGAAACTGGGCTATGCCGTTTCCACGGACGGCATTCATTGGCAGCGCCACCCGGACAGCCCCATCAATCCCACAGACTGGACCGAGGACATGATGGTGTTGAAAGTCGGGGACACCTACTACATGTTCGCCGAGGGCAGGAACGACGAGGCGCACCTGCTCACTTCCACTGACCGCCTCCACTGGGAAGAGCACGGGCGGCTCGACATCAGGCGGGCCAACGGCACGCCCATCTCCCCGGGGCCTTTCGGCACGCCGGTTGGATATTACGAAGACGGAACCTGGTATCTCTTCTATGAGCGAAACGATGAGGCCATCTGGCTGGCAAGTTCCAGGGACCTGAAGGTCTGGATGAACGTGCAGGATGCGCCGGTGCTTGAATGCGGTCCCGAGGCGTACGACAAAAAGATGGTCGCCTTCGACCAGATAGTGAAATATGACGGCGTCTATTACGCCTACTACCACGGTTTGATCCCTGACACCAACCCGCAGGAATGGACCTCGGCGGTCGCCGCCTCAGCGGACCTCATCCACTGGAAAAAGTATCCCGGCAATCCGATCGTTCGCGGAGACAAATCCAGCCCGGTGCTCGTGCATGACAAGGCGGGATACCGCCTGTACACCATGCATCCTGCCGTGTGCGTCTATTCGCATCCCTGAACTTTATAACCGCTGTTTATACTCCGGTGGTCGGCCTCAAGATAAGGACGAAACGGCCTTAAGGGACGGAATGGACGGATCTCCGTTGGGTTAAGGGCTGCCAGAGTCCTTTGGGTTCTTTAAGTCGCTTTCGTCCCTTGTCTTAAAGGATAGGTGCAGGTCTCAACGGTCGTTCAGCATTCCCCTTTGCGCGACACCGCCCGCTTCAGCGGCGGCCGGACACGATGATGATAGGGATCGTCCGTTTCCATCTGGCAGTGATAGATCTCGATGAGACGCACCATCGCGGCCTCGGCCTCGGGCGTTTCCAATCCGTCGCCCGCGAAACGCCCCCGGTCGAGCACCGCACGCAGGCGGAGGATTTCCCACCGCCAGTTTTGCCGGGCCCAAGCAGGTAGACGGGTGTCTACCGCCTCGGCGAGTTGACTAGCGCGCCGCACCGCTTCGGCGTCCACGGGCTGTTTCCGTTGGGAACAACTTGCCGAGTTTTCGAGGATGTCGATGACGGCGAGGACGTCTTCGGTTACACCGGCACCGAATTCATAGCCGATGTATTCTTCCAGCGTTGACCGGGCGCTGCGCTCCCGGTCCCAATAGAACTGGGCCACAACAGCTTTGTTCATGTCCTCGTAGATGCCCTCGCTGTAGGGGAATCCCCCCTGCACCGCCTGCTTCACCTGGTCCCACAGTCGCTGGAACCGGCCCGGCAACGGATGCGCGCCAAAGCCGCCCCAGGGCCAGTTGCCCCACATGCTTATTTCCGGAAAGTTGAGCAGCGGCAACTTGCCGGGCACGCCCACATCAAGCGGATAGCGGGGATAGTCCTCGTGCGCATCGGCAAGGATGTAATCCAGCCATCCGTTCTCCCTGGCCAGGGCGTCGCTCAACCCCTGCCACTCGCCCTCGGGCGGCGTGTCGAACATCCACGTGCTCATGACCGCCTTCAGGTTCGGGAAGTAGCTTCGGCCGAGTTCGGTCAGATCGCGCGACAGTTTCAGATAGCCGTTACTGCCCCAGGGCATGCACTTTTCGCATGCGCATCCGCCCTCGTCATAGGGCCAATGGACAAGAATATCGAGGCCGATATCCGACAGCCGCTCAAAGAGCCGACGGGTATTGTCCATGAGATACGCATGGCCGTCCGGGTTGCTCGGGCAAATCGGATGCCCGCTGTTGCCCCGCCGGTGGGTCGGGTCCGGCAGCGGTGTCGCACGAATCGCTTTCGGCGCACCGATAAACATCGTGTTGCCCACGCCGGTGGCAAACTGGAGTCCCAGGTCTTTGGCAGTTCTGGCATACAGGCGCACCATCGCCATGGCAGGTTCCGCCTGCGGATCGTCCCAGTCCTGAAGGTTGATCATTGGAAAGATGACCATGACGGCGTTCACGCCCCAAAGCGCGAGGTCCTCCATGTACCGCGATATCTCCGGTGCGGACGCCTGGTGATACCAGTTGTGGAAATGTGTCGCGAAATACATGCCCCGCAGCGAGCCCTGCGGCACCGATGTTCCCCGCCAGGCCGAACACTCAAAGCGTTCGCCGTACTGGCTGGTGCGGAGGAACTTGCCGACCCCGTAAAGCAAGCCCCGCGGCGAACCGCCGGAAACGCGCACCGCCTCATCCGTCACATCAATGCGGAATGCATCCGGAGACAGACGGTCATCCATCGTCAGCAGGAGTTGCGCGCCGGTGTCCGCCTCAGTCACCCGTACCGGACAGCGCTGCTCAATTCGGTCTTTCAGAATCGCAAAGGTTCTCGAAACAAGCGGCCCGGCGGGAGTTTCAATCCTGACCCTGAGTTCACGCGTTCCCTTTCCCCCGGGGTCTGCGTGCGTTTCCTCCGCCGCAATCCGTTCCGACAGCCCGGCACCAACAGCGGCCGCGCCGGCACACTTGAGAAAGGTTCTTCGATTGTGGGCATCCATGGTCTTATCTCCTCTCGTCGAATCTCGCGTTCGTGTGATTGGAACAGACCTCAATCCTGAATCTCAACCATAAAGCCGGTCCCTCTGTGAGTCCAGGAATTACCCATAAGCCGGTACAAAGGACCTCCTTAGATCCCCCTTTTGAAGAGGGCAGGCCCGCAGGGCCGGGGGATGTGGACTTTCCGCACAAGACTTGAAGAAGCAATATCTACCCGGTTCGCCTATCGTCCGAACAACCGGAACACGAACAATCCCAAGTATTCCTTGAATGCCCGGGAACTGCCTTCGAGAGCGGGCGCATCCGGCAGGATGGGAAAGGGCATTCGTTTGCCCTCATCCACTACTTCGTAGTCGGTTGGAGCCGGGACCACGGTTATGCCCAGGGTCCGAAAAATCGCAAGTGCCCGGGGCATGTGCAAAGCGGAGGTGACGAGAAGGATCTTCTTGATGCCGCGGGCATCCAGGATGCGCTTGGTAAAGTCGGCGTTCTCCTGCGTGGTCATGCTTTCCGATTCGCGCACCACGGCCGATTCGGGAACCTTCAGCGCCTTCAGGAAGTCCGCCATGGCGTCGCTTTCGCGGGTGGTGTCATTTGGAGTAAAGATGCTTCCGCCGCCGCTGACGATGATGAGGGGCGCTTTGCCGGCTTCGTAGAGACGCGCCGCATGCCAAACCCGGTCCGAGGCGGGACCAAGGTCAGGATATATCCGCGGCGGAATGACAGTGGCCATCGCCCCGCCCAGGACAACAATTGCGTCGGCGGTCTCCATGTTCTCCGCCGGAACGGGCAGATACCTTTGCTCCAGCGTTCCCCGAATCCATCCCGAAAACGCCGGTGTGGACCACACCCACAACCAGCACAGAAACAGCGCGGTCAGGCACAGCCCCGTCTTGCGCTTCTTGCACAGCAGGAGAACAAATCCCACGGCCACTCCGGCAACGGCAAAATTGAGCGGATAGACGGCCTGTGTGAGGAGTTTTGACCAAAGCATGATGACGATCTCTTCTACTGGTTTATGCACCCATTCGTTCAGGTGCCCGGCAAAGGAGGATGATAACCGACACGATTTCTGGGGACAAACCGTTATGCCTTTGACGGGGTGCATGCCGGGTCCGGAAGGGTGTCATCCCCTTCTCGGTTACGGCAGATACCAGTACCCCCAAAGGGACTCTTTGGGAGTCGGCTGCCGGTCTTTTTGGGAGGCACCGGGCTTCCAGCCGTCTTCCAGAAGTTGGGAACAGCTGAATATCGTCGAAGACATGGTTTCCTGGATCGTAAACTCGCATTGTCCCGTGTTCAGGGTGGGATGGCACGACCATCTGCGCCAGACGGGCACCTCGGGATTCGTGAACGAGACAAATTCCCTGCGTGACGCATCTTTTGGCGATTGCCAGACACTTTGCCGAAGTTCCCTGAACACGCCTTCCGTGACGCCGTAAACCGTGATTCCGGGAACAGGATCGGCGATGCCGTCGTTTGCGCTGACTTCGTGCTGAATGTTAACGGGATAGACCTCGCCAACACCGGTGGTCCACGACATTCCCAAAGGGTTTGCGCCAAACATGAAGTCGGTGTTCAGGATGGCCGCGCGGCGGTATTTTTCCCCTCCGGTCAGCGCGTGGGCAATCCACAGGCAACGGGCCTGGTTTGTCATGACCGCAGCCCCCCATGACATCCAGTAATCCTTGTCAGGCGGCCATGAGCAGCGATAGGGCATCTCATCGACCAACGCCACAAGTTCGTCCGCGGGTTCCAGGAAGAACGTCTGGCGCAGTTTTCGGAACTCGGGTTCGGACAGAATGTCCGACTGTTTCGCCGCCAGCGCAAAATAGAACCACGGAGAATAGTCGCTGAAGGTGAATGGATGCCTGTAGGGAGGCGGGAGCTTTTGAATCAGGTCGGCAAGACCCTCGAGGTAGGCCCTGTCTCCGGAGAGCATGAAGAGGCGCATCCGGGCCAGCAGGAGATAGGGAATGAGGGGCTCGTCCTTTTCTTCCCAGTCAAAGGTGTATCTCTGGCCCCGCCCCCGGTCCCGGGCCGCATGAATGGCGACCTTTCCCAGGGAATTCTGCGGGTTGTTGCCGAAGGCGTAGGCCTTCATGGCCAGGCGCCCGTAGTCTTCGCTGCGGGCGGCGTCAAACGGTTTCAGCAACTGCGCCAACTGTGCGGCTGCCGCCGCATACAGCAGGGAACCCCATCTCGTCCTGCGCGAGAAGGAATAGTTCACATCGGCTTCGAGGGTTGCATGGGTGGAGGTTTCCACCGCGCCGGACACGCCTCCGTTGCCGTCCATGCTGCGCGTCCAGACCTTCATGCCCCAATCCGCCTCGTCCAGGATGTCGGGGATGCCGTTTCCTGATTCGGGGATGTTCAACTGCCCGTCGGAGAAATGGGCAGGCGTGAGTTCATACGCGTTCAGCAGGTCAAAGATCACTGTAAAATGGGCGAGATTCCTGTCCCAGTCCCCCGCATCATGCCAGCCGCCGCTCACATTGTCCGTCTTCCTGCCGGTGTCCGTGGTGGCGCCTATGATGTCGAACCGTGAATAGTCCTTCGGTGCGTTAAAATTGCCGATGCCAAAGGCAACATACTCACTTTCGTACACGGGCGCGGTATGGCACTTGATCCGTGGCCAATGCGTGTACGGCAGTTCACAGGCGATTCCGCAACGCTGATGATAGAGTCCCCGCGCCGCGGTGTAGAATGCACCGCCGTACGCATCTTTGGCATGGCGAAACGGCCATGAGCGCCCCACGCCCGGAATGGAAATGAAAAAGTCACCCTCCAGTTTGAAGTCCGTGAAATCCATCTCATACACATCTTCCCCCGTCAGCAGCGGACGGGGTTCGCCGCCCCCCGGCGTGTCGCCTTGTTTCAAGGGAAGGCGTGCGCTCTTTTCGCGCAATTTCATGACGCCGCTGTAAACCGTTTGTCCTGTCTCAGCAGAGACAATTTTGAACTGTCCCGATGTCAGGAATTCCATAGGGCCGAATTTGTAGAGATAACATCCCAGGTACGCGTACTTGGCGGGTGCATCGGGCAGGTATCCAACTTGGTTGACCTTGATGGCCCGCGACACGGTGCGCATCTCGTCGTAAAGAAAACGAACCTGTTTGCCGTCTCCCAGTCTGATTGTGTAGTGCCTGCCGCTTTCCATGGGGAACGGCATGTGCAGATAGGAATAGTGTGCGTAATGGATGTCCGGCCCGCCCGGCACTTCCGGCCCTCCAAGACTTACCAATACGTGCCCCGCAAGGGACGGGGAAAGCGCGGTGCTGTATTTGGCGTCGTCGTCGCTGGAGATTCGGAAGAAATCAGCGTCCTCAAAACTCCGCTCCCCCGTCAGCTCGCGTGCCTGTGCGATGTACTTGTCGCGGATGTCGGGGATGCTCTTGTAGGCGGCCCAATCGGGATGCTTTCCCGGCGCCTGGCTGGCCTTCCACGCATCAAGCGCCGCACCGTAGGCTCCTCCGGACAGTTCATCTATCTTGCGGACGACCTCCTCCATATTGTTCGTCACAACAATCAGCCACCGGTCAGACAAGACCATGAGCTGCTCCACGCCCTTGTATTCGGGAACGTCGAAGCCGCCCGGATTGGGTGCGCGACCAGCGGGGTTTTCAGGGTTGGACGCGGAACAATATCCTGAGAATGGAAACAGAAGAGCGAACGCGATGCACGCCATTCCGGAAAGCCTGACAAGTGCACGCCGTTCTATGAAACAGACCACGTATATTCCCCCAATTCGTGCTCAAAGGCCGGGGCCTCAAGGCAATGCATCTGATCTCCTGCAAGCTCATATCAGGGAAGAAGCTCCCGAAAGCTTTCCTGCAGTATACCACGCTGCGGAGGACCCGCAGAGAACAGGCGGTCCCGTTTGAAATGTCGTCATGGCCTAATCAATACTTCTCCAAGGCCGTGTAGAAGGCGCTGGTTGGTCAAGTCTGGCGCTTCGCAGGATGCGTCTGGTTGTTGTAAACAGGAGGCACATTGCCGTGAGAACACAATCGATAGAACAAATTGGGGTTTGCAGTTGGTCGCTCCGGGCCACCGGTCCACGGGACCTGGCGGAAAAGGTGATAGCACTGGGCCTCAAGAAAGTGCAGTTGGGCCTTACCCCCCACCGCGGCGACCAGGGCGCCTGGGACGGCGTGCAGGAAATACTGGCCGGGGCGGGCATCAGCATTGTGTCAGGCATGTACTCCACGGTGGGCGAGGATTACACAACGCCGGAGACTATTCGCAGGACGGGCGGGGTCGTTCCGGATGAGCACTGGGAGGAGAATCTGCGCCTGGCGCACGCCACCGCCGCGATGGCCGGGGAGATGGGCCTGACAGGCGCCAATGCGCATGCGGGCTTTCTTCCCCATGACACCGGCGATCCCGATTTCGACAAACTGTGCGGACGCGTTGTGACACTCGCCAAAGTCTTCGGGGACAGCGGGGTCACGCTGCTCCTCGAGACAGGACAGGAGAGCGCGCCGACACTGCTCGCGTTTCTGGGCGAATTGAAGAAGCGCGGCGTGGAAAACGTCGCGGTGAATTTCGACCCTGCCAATATGATCCTCTACGATATGGACAATCC
>CAIJOU010000933.1 GCA_903822375.1 Candidatus Hydrogenedentota bacterium | reverse complement strand
TGCCTCGCATTGGACGGGCGCGCGGCCTTGGGCGCCGAGGCGGCCGGCTCCAAGACCCGCAAACCCAACATTGTGCTCATCGTCGCCGATGACCTGGGCTACGCCGACCTGGGCGTGCAGGGCTGCAAAGACATTCCCACCCCGAACATCGATTCCATTGCCCAGAACGGCGTGCGTTTCACCAACGGCTATGTGTCGTGTCCCGTGTGCAGTCCCACGCGGGCCGGGCTGATGACGGGCAGGTACCAGCAGCGGTTCGGGCACGAGTTCAACTCGGGACCGGCAGATGTGGCCAACCCCGAATTCGGGCTTCCGCTGGCGGAGACAACGCTTGCCGAACGGCTCAAGCCGCTAGGTTATGCCACCGGCATGTTTGGCAAATGGCACCTCGGTTTCCGGCCGGAGATGCATCCGCAAAAGCGCGGCTTTGATGAATTCTACGGGTTCCTGGGGGGCGCCCATTCCTATCAAAGCATCGGTGCGGGAGGCAACGGTGCCGTTCTTGAAGGCACCGAACCCGTGTCCGAATTGGACTACACCACCGACGCATTCACCCGCGGGGCCGTCTCGTTCATCGACCACCACCGGGACGAGCCGTTCTTCCTGTATCTCCCGTACAACGCAGTACATCTCCCGCTGGAGGCGCTGGAGAAATACAAGTCGCGGTTCCCGGCCATCGAGGACAAGAAGCGCCGTGTGTACGCGGCCATGCTCTCGGCCATGGACGACGGCGTCGGGCAGGTGCTTGCGAAGTTGCGGGAACGGGGACTTGAGGAGAACACGCTGGTCCTCTTCATCAGTGACAACGGCGGACCGACGGCCCAGACGACTTCCAGCAACAAGCCGTTGCGCGGATACAAGGGGCAGGTTCTGGAAGGGGGCATTCGCATCCCATTCATGGCGCAATGGAAAGGGCATATCCCCGCGGGCAAAGTGGACGCCAGGCCGGTGATATCGCTGGATATTCATCCCACGGCCCTGGCCGTGGCCGGCGGTGCCGTTCCGGAGTCTGGTCTTGACGGCGTGAACCTGCTTCCCCTTCTCACGCAGGAGAAGGCGGACGCGGCCCATGACAGGCTGTTCTGGCGTTTTGGAGAGCAGTCGGCCGCGCGCGCGGGCGACTGGAAACTGCTGCAATACGAGGATGCCGCCCCGCAACTGTACAACCTCGCAGACGATATTGGCGAGGCGACGGACCTGGCGGACAAGAATCCGGAAAAGGTCAAGGAACTGCAGGCCGCATACGATGAATGGAACGCGAAGAACATCCCCGCCCGCTGGAAACCCGGTCGGCCCGGCAAAGGCGGGCGCAAGCGTTTGCTGGAAGACTCGGAGTGAATTCAGGACAGGATTAAGGTCACGAAATGAATATGCGCGTCAAGGCCACACTCTTATTGGCAGGCATCGTTTGCCTCGGCTGTACGGTCAAGGCCAACGGGGATTTCAGCGCCCACCGAAACATTCCCTACGCCACAATCCCGGGTGTGAATCCCAATTTGCTGAGCCTTGACCTTTATACGCCCAATCCAGCACCGGCCAAGCCCGCCCCGGTCGTGGTATGGGTTCATGGAGGCGGATGGGCTATCGGCGACAAGGCGTACCAAATGCAGGTCAAGCCCGGCCTGTTCACCGGACTGGGATACTGTTTTGTCAGCATCAACTACCGGCTTTCGCCTTCCAAACCCGGCAGCGACCCGAACCGGGTGAAGTATCCGATACACGAACAGGATGTGGCCGCGGCGCTTGCATGGGTGCACGCGCATGCGGCCGAGTATGGCGGCGACCCGGAACGGGTCGCGCTGATGGGACATTCGGCCGGCGCGCATCTCGTTTCCATCGTGAGTACGGACGAATCCTTCCTGGGCGCCCACAAGCTTCCTCTGAGCATCATCAAGGGCACCGTGTCACTCGACACGGAGGGGTATGACATTCCGGCACACATGACCCGCGACATCACCGAGATCTATGAAAACGCCTTTGGGACGGACCCCGGAGTGTGGAAACAGGCCTCCCCCGCTTTCCACGTCGCGGCCGGAAAAGGCATACCGCCCTTTCTTCTGGTGACCCGCGGCATGCCCGCCCGGCGGCAGCAGTGCAAAGATTTCGCGGCGACACTGCAGAAGGCGGGGATCAAGGCGACGGTCGTGGACGCCACCGGATACTCGCACAATCAGGTGAACAGCAAGATTGGCGCGCCGGGTGAAACCGTGGTCACACCGCCGGTCATGCAGTTTCTGGCGGAATGCTTGGGCCCCGGCGCAAAGGGCCCCGGAAAACCAACTTCAACCGCAAACTGAACGGTGCCCGACCGGGCATCTGCCGCCGTTTCCGCGCTTTCCGGCGCTCTTCCCGCTACGCCTCGGGCCGTCCAATGCTGAAATAGCGGAATCCGTTCTGCTTCATCACGCTTGGCGTGTACAGGTTTCGGCCGTCAAAGATGACGCGTTCGCGCATCAGTTCGCCCATGCGCGCGTAGTCGGGCCGCCTGAACTCGTTCCATTCGGTCGTGATGACGAGACCGTCGGCCCCTTCCAGCGCGGCGTAGTATTTTGGAACGACCTCAACCGTGTCACCGTAGTGCTGCTGAAGCCGTTGTCCGGCGACGGGGTCGTAGACACGCACTTTGGCACCCGCCTCGCACAGTCCGTCCATAATCTCAACGGCCGGCGCGCCGCGCAGGTCATCGGTGCGCGGCTTGAAACTGGCGCCCCACATGGCAATGGTGCGTCCCGCGAGGCTTCCGCCGTAGAAATCGACCACGCGGCGGATAAACTGTTCGCGGCGGCGGTCGTTGACGTCCTGCACGCCCTGAATAAGGTCACAGGGAACATCCTTGTCGCGCGCCATGCGGATGCAGGTGGCCACATCGCGGGGCAGGCCTGAACCGCCGTAGCCCAGTCCCGGGAACAGGAAGGTGGGGCCGATGCGGCTGTCCGTGCCCACGCCCTCGCGGACGTCGGCAATGTCACAGCCCCACGCCTCGCACAGGTCGGCAATCTGGTTCATCATCGAAATGCGCGCCGCCAGCATGACGTTTGTGGCGTATTTCGACATTTCCGCGCTGCGCCGGCCCATGAGCAGAATCGGCTTGCCGGTGCGGAGGAAGGGGCCGTAGAGTTCCTTCATGATCTCGCGCACACGCACGTCCTCGCAACCGATGATGATGCGGTCCGGGCGCATAAAGTCATCCACCGCAGAACCCTCTTTCATGAAATCGGGATTGACGACGACATCACAGGGGTGCTTGGAATTCTCGCGGAGTATCTGCTCCATCTGCTCCGCCGTGCCGGGGGGGCAGGTGCTCTTGTTCACCAGGATGCGGTAGCCCGACATGGCCCCGGCGATTTGGCGGCTGGCGTCGAGCACGCGGCTCACGTCCGCCTCGCCGTCGGCGCGCACGGGGGTGCCGACGCACAGAAAGACCATGAGAGAGTTTGCGACGGCCTGGCGCAGGTCGGTGGTGAAGGAGATGCGTTCCTCCTCCAGATTGCGCACCACGAGCTCTTCCAGACCCGGCTCATGGATGGGCAGCGTGCCCTTCCGCAGCAGGTTCACACGCTCCTCGTCACGGTCCATGCAGACGATCTGGTGGCCGTTTTCGGCGAAGCAGGTGCCGGTGACAAGCCCCTGGTATCCGGTGCCCACAACCGTGATTTTCATGTAAGACCCTCTGTAAGTTCCGGAACGAATGCCGTCCGTATTTGCGCAATTTACGGGGTTCGGCGGGGTTGATGCAAACCGGACCCCAAAAAAGGACCGACGCGGCCACGGAATCACCCGGGCCGCGTCGGCATAAGCTGTGCGGAGAAGATTAGAGGCCGTCCACTTCCATGCCCGTGACGAGCCATTTGCCCTCTTCCTTGGCGAGGGTCAACTCGGATGCGACCGAGCCGGCCGTGCCGGAAAGGTCCACGGGATAAACGGTGCACTTGCCGTCTTTGAGGGTTCGTTTGGCGTTTTCGAAGCTCACCTTGGCGTCATCAAGGTAACCCGAGTCAACGGCCTCCTTGATGAACTTGGCAAGGGTCGGCTTGTCCGCGGCCTGGCTCGACGTGAACTTCTCCGAGAAGTTGGCCATAAAGCTGTCAACGTCCTTGGCGACCAGCGTCTTTGCCCATGCGTCAAGCGTCTGCTGTATCAGGACCTCATCGCTGGGACCTTTGGCCGTCACGCAACCCGCAAGGCACAGCGTGAGCAGCAGCGCGCCCGCGCACAGCGTCAATGTCAGCTTCTTCATCGCATCATTCTCCTTGATTAGCGTTGCGGCACGCGCCGGGTCGCGCGTGAGCCGGGCGTGAATTGTCTATTTTCCGGGTTCTGCCGGTGCGGCGGGCGCAGCGGGTGCGGCATCCGCAGGCGCTTCCTGCGCAAGGGAGAAAACGAGTCTGGTGTCGTACCAGGAACCGTCCAACTGGGCAAGCAGGCGCAGGTCGCGCACGATGCCGTTGAGTTCCACCAGGGCGCCGTCAACGTGCTCGGGAACCGTTCCGGGAGGCATCATGGCCTGCATTACCGGCCGCAGCACGTCGCGGTAGAGGGCGGAGCGCAGGAGGAAGGCCGTGAAATACGGCGTTGCGGGATCAAGGGGCGGCTGCTGGGACGCGAAGAGCTTGCTGTTCTCTTTGGACTTGGCCCGGTCGATCAGGCCCTTCATGCCCGCGATATTGTTGGAAACCACCAGCGCGTCGCCGGCGAAGGTCTCATAGAGCGGGATCGGGAACGGCACCGCCTGGATCTGGTTGATTGGAACCTCGTTGTAGGTCTCCATGAGCTTCGGCTGGGCGAGTCCCAGGAGCATCTGCACCGTCGGCGGTTTGCTCGTTGCGAGCATGAAGTACACGCTGGGGAACTGGAGATCGTTCAACCCGCCGATGCCGATGGTAAGTTCGTCGCCCAGCAGGCTCAATCCCTGGTTGACGTAGGTCTCAATCTGCTGCCCCTTCTGGCCGTTCTTTCCGTCCTTGGGAATGGCGTTGCCGGCGGATTCCTGGAGAATCCGCTTGGTTTGCTCGTTCAGGCGGTAGCTGAGGAACGCCATCGTGTCGTCCGGAAGGATCGGTGCGAGCCGAAGGGGTTCGGCAAGACCCGTGTAGTCGAGCATGCCGGGGTGCGTGGCCGAATCCATGCGCGAGCGCACTTCCACGCGGTCGTTGAGGATGGAGAAGGTGAGCAGCATGGGGTCGTCGGACGTTTCGCCGGCGAACATCTTTTCCACCACCGCAAACTGCGCCTGGGCCATGGCCGCCACGGCCGGCTGGGTCTTGGAGGCGGTTTCGAGGAGCCCCTTGATCACGGGGATGAAATCGCGCCCGTAGATCATGGTCACCAGCTCGTTGGCGTCACCCGCCGGGCAGGCGGCCGTGCCGTAGCGGAAGGTGGCGGGCTGCGCCACGCGCGCCGCGCAGGACTTGATCATGTCGAGATCGGTGCCGAGCACCAACCGCTTGTCCGCGATGAAATAGGCGATGGTGACCATGCCCTCATACACGTTCAGCTTAATGGCGCCCACATCCTCGGTCTTGGGCTCGCCCGTGCCGGGGAGGAGGGACAGCCCCATCTTCAGCATCTCTTCGAGCTTGGCCGCATCAAGCAGCGGCAGCGTGAGGACGACTTTGATGTCTTCCGGGTTGAATTCGGGCATGGCCGGCGGGCTGCCCGGCGCCGCTTCCTGCAGGGACTTGGCAGCCGTTGCGGCCAGGGCCGAGAAGTCGGCAAACACGGCGCCGCTCTCGTCGGGGCTAATGCCGACGGCCTTGAGGGCCTGCGTTGCGTCACCGTCATAGATGATGCCGACCGCGGAGGCCATGTCGCGCACCTGGTCATCCACAAACTGCTTGACATTCAGGTCGTCTTTGAAGGCTTTCTGCGCAATGGGCAGGGTTTTTGCGAGTATGTCGCTGAGCGGCGGCAGACCCACCGCGAGCTGGGTCTTTTCCGGCATCAGTTTCAGGCTGGCCATCGTGATGGGGGTCGGTCCCGGGTCGGTGGATACCGGCTTGGTCGGGGCGACCACCTTGACCGGAGCCGGCGGCGGTGGCGGCGTCGCGGGCTTGGCAGCTTCCTTCGCCACCGGCGTCTTGGGGACATTGGTCATGCCCGTGCCGCCAAGGTCGAAGAAATAGTAGAGTGCGCCTGCTACCGTCGCCAGTACTACAAGCAGCAGGACAAGGAACCGGGTGCGTGGTGTCATGGCTAAAAGAGTCTCCTGTTTGATGATGGAATGCCCGGAACGCCGTTGAACGTCACTGAGGCAGGCCTGGTGCCGCAATCAGTGCGCACCATAATACGGTTAACTGGACCCGCGCGCAAGTGCGGTGGTTGCACCTATTCGCGCCCAAGTCGGTCCCCGCTTGGGGGTGTCATGTTTCTTAACCCGTTGGAAAGGGTGCTAAACTCCTCTGCCTGACAGCGCGAAGCGGGGCGGACAACAATAGAAAGGGCAGAGAAATGAGGAATAGGGGAAACGTTCATTGTCTCCACTCATGGTGTTTGGCCACCATTGCAACTCTGTTGTGCGCCTTCACTAGCGCGGCTCTCCCCATATCGGATGAGGCGTTTCTTAAGACATGCGTTAAGTCATTTGGCTTGTCTCCCGACAGGCCCGCACAGGATGAAGAAGAACAGCAAGTGAAGATTCTAAGCGAGAACCTGGATGAAGCGTTGTCGGTATATTTTGGTGCCATCTTGAATAAGCGCTACTATGACAACGTTTTGCTCCTGGTTTTGCAGGCTGCGCCCCTTCCGCTTGTCCCACGACAGATCATGCTTCAGCCTTTCGTTGGGGTGATGATGATGAAGAAAGAGGTTGCCGCGCGTTATCCGCTCGCGGAGCGCATGGCCTTCTTGAAGTTGGTCCTCAAGACTTCGGACCCGGTGGACCGGGGTGCATATCACGCCGTGGCCATGGGAAAGGCAAAAGATCTCGGGGCACTGCGTGATTGGATCAAGACCAATGGAAAACTGGCCGAACCGCTGACACAGGAGGCAGTGAGGGTGCTGGCCGAGGTGGATATTGCTGCGTTCCTCAAGGACGTGTGCGGCAACTCCGAACCCTACCTGTCGGACACTGCCGAAGCGGCCGAGCAGCAACGCGTGCTTTCGGACAAGGAACTTCAATCCATTGACCGGCTGGAACAATTGGCCGGATTGGCTCGCTTGATTCGACTGGGGACGGATAAGCCCGACATGGATGTTGACGCGCTGTGGAACCAAGGTGCGCTTCAGGCCAGTCCGATTGCGGCGTGGGATAAGGAAAACCGAAAGACCCACGGTGGCCTCATGCAATACATCCCCACCAAACCTCAATCTCGTTTGGGTAAGACGGAAATTCCGGCGCAATCTCTGGCCCGTGTTTTTGGTTGTGATGCGTGGTATTCTCTCTTGGGGAAGACGAACGTTTCCCTGACTAGCCTAATGGATTTGTTGCCATTGATTACTGATGAATCCGTGTCTCAGTGCATCGCAACGCTAATCCTTTGGCTAGTCTTTCCCGACGGAACCTATCGGCCTAATATTCCTTCCGAATCAATACAACCGCTTGCCCGTCTTGCCGACACTTACGTGCAGCAATTCAAGAACAACAAGACACTCTTGCCCGCGTGCTTGGTCCTGTACTTCCCTTTTCTCCAGAAACGCCATGGATTCGAGGCGCAATATAAGTCCGCATGGGAACTGTACACGCAAGTGGTCCAGTCCGACTCGCCTGGTTTGCGCTGCCATGCTTTGGTGTGTCTTGGTTGGGAGGAGGGTCGTTTGCCAACGCCGGAAGGCGACATGGTACGCAAGGCAATTGACTTGGAGATGCAGGATGCGGCGAGGGATGGCGATCTGTGTCACGTCATCGCGGTAACCGCGGCGGCAGAGAATTCGGGACAGACGAAGTCCGTGATGCCGATCGGCCCGACTGTGCCGTGAGGTAATGGTCAATTGTCGGGTACACCGGGTGGTGTGACTATCGGTGTCTCCTGCAGATTCAGGCGTACCGGTTGGGCTTCTTGTGCAGGGTTCAGCTTCGGGGCTTGTAGTCGGGACAGCGCACTGCATTGGGACGCTGCGGACGGTGGCATGCGGAGGGAAGGTCGTAGCGGCAGTTGTCGCAAAGAAACTCGGTGGGGCAGCGAAAACGCAGCCACCACTGGCGCAACCGGGCAAGCCAAGGCGAGGGATTCATGGTTTAGTCCTGGAAGAAAGCGGCAGGATGCCGCTTCTACGGGGAGGCCGGACAAGTTGGTTGGTTGTGTTCATGGTTTTCTCCCGTGGAGGGACCGGTATTCGTTGGGGCTCATGCCGACGTGACGGCGGAAGAGCCGGCCCAGGTTACTTGGGTCGCTGATGCCGACGCGCGATGCGACCTCGGTGATGGTCAAGCGGGTCCGGCGCAGCAGTTCTTTTGCCTTTTCCGCGCGTAGGCGTCCCAAGTATTCCGAATAGGACAGGCCGAAGCGGCGTTGGAGCCGGTGCGTGATGGCGCTGGGCGTGACGCCGAGCAGTTGGGCAACCACGGAAAGGTGCACCCCCTCTTCAATGCGGGGCAGAAGGATTCGGTTTAACTCCGCATCCTTCAAGCGTACCGGGGCGGGGTTTTGCTCTGTGTCGTTTTGAGTGACTTTTCGTTGCCGCCGTAAATCCGGTGCGGCGCTGTCGGAAGTAGCGGGCCATTTCGCGGCGGAGAGCACGCGCACGGCCGCATCGACCAGTACGCGTTCCGAGTCATATCCCGGGGCTTTGACCGCGAAATCGGCGAAGGCCAGCCATGCATCTGAAAGCTCGGCCCCCGCGCCGTGGCAGACTTCCAAGAGGCGCGACACCGCCATGGACACGGCACTGCCGCGCCGGGCGGCCGAGGCCCGCTCCCCCGCCTCGGCAAGGCAGGCACGAAGATACTCCCGCAGGGGGCCATGCACGCCGCCGGACAGGGCAATGGCAATCTCCTCGTGAACGGGCCGTGACTCAGCCCGAACAGTCGGTTTTACCGCAGGCTTCTGCTGCGTGTGCTCCGGTTGCCCGGGGTCCACATTCAGATGCCCCACCTCGCGGTTCAGCGCCTCGGCGGTCCATTCCGCCACGGCAGTGACGGAGCCCTTGGGCGTCTGGTGAACGTCGTCCAGCGGAAAAGGCAGTTCGGCAACCTCTTCTCCGAGCAGTTCGGAAAGGCCCGCACGCACGCCGTGTTCGAGTCCCCGCGTTTCTGATGCGGGGCAATAGGGGCCAAAAGTGAGCACAAAGCCCGGCAGCGCCGTTGCCGCAATCGACACCACGCCGAGGCCCATGTGGCAGGGATAGGCGGTGGGGGCCTCCTGGCCCGTGGCGAGGATGGACCCGGTGCGCCGTGACTGGCGGCACGCGCGCTCGCCAAGGGGAGTCTCATTTACATGGGCACAGGCCTCGCAGCGCCCCCAACTGGCCACCAAAGCCCCCTCGCGGTTGTTCTCGAAGGGATGCACGCTCAGGGGGACCCCGGCACCGAGCGCGGCGCGCTCCAAAATGCGGCGCACCGCCGGGAGTTCAAAGAACTCCGGGCCGGGACTCATCCGTCAACCTCGAACAGGCGCGAACTGCCGTCGGGCGGAGCCACAACGATTTCCGCGGGGTGTCCCGGCAGGGCCTCGCGGGCCAGCCGCGAGGCGAGCGCGGGCAGATTGTTTTCGCGGCTGAGATGCACCAAAACCACCAGTTTCAGCCCGTCGTGGGCCAGTTCCGAAAGCAGTTTGGCCGCGTCGTGATTGGACATGTGGCCGCTGCGGCTGCTGATGCGCTGTTGTATTTTGGGCGGATACGAACCGGTGCGGAGCATGTGGGGACAATAGTTGGATTCGATGACCAGTGCATGGGAATGGGCCAGACGGGTGCGCACCAGGTGCGAGGTGTGCCCAAAATCCGTGGCAAAACCGAGTTTTGCCGATGCATTGGTCACCGTATAGCTGACCGGGTCGGCGGCATCGTGGGCAATGGAAAAACTTTGTATGCTGAGTCCGCCGATGCATACGGTGTCTCCAGCCTCCACCGTCTCCAGCCGTTCGATCTGTCCGACTCCGGGCGGCAAGGACGCGCGCGTTCCCTCGGTCAGGAACACCGGCACCCGGTGCCGGCGCGAAAGAACCCCCAAACCGGCCACGTGGTCCCCGTGCTCGTGGGTCACGAAAACGCCTTTCAGTTCCGACGGGCTCACGCCCACCGCCGCAAGGCGTTCCTCCAGACGTTTGAGGCTCAGCCCATTGTCAATAAGGACGGAATGGGTTCCGTCGGTCACCAGCGTGGCGTTTCCGCTGCTTCCGCTGCCCAGTAACGCAAACTTTATCACTATTTCACCTTCCCAAGGCCAAAACAACGACTTCAGCACATGGCTGAAAGTATAGCAAATGTTGGGGATTTCGGGCATCTGTTGATTTTGGTCAAGTCGCGTGATATAACGGCATGGTTATTGCCAAGAAGGTGTAGTGCCATGTTGCGGTTAGAGCATCAAGTAGTCCAGCGCCAAGAGCAGCGCCTGATTTTGACCCAGCAGCAGATACTGGGTCTTAACCTGCTGCAAATGAATAATTTGGAGCTGGAAGAGTACCTTGCAACGGAAGTGGAGCAGAACCCCCTTCTTGAGCTTGTCCCCCCCGACGATGGTCTTCCGCTGGTGTCGGCCAAGGCGGAGGAGGACGCGAATGATGCCAGTTTTGCGGAAACGGTGGAGGCAAACATTCTCTCCCGTGACGGCGAAAACGGTGACGCGAGCCACATCGCCGACTTGGATTTTCGCGACGGGACCATGGACGTGGACCCTTTCGGTGATGAGCGCTTCCGGGAAGGCAGGGACCTGAGCGCCAATCCAGACCTTTTCGGGGCCTGGGAATACCGGATGGATTCGATTACGGGCGAGGAAAGCCTTCAGGCCCATCTGCTCAGCCAATTGCGCGCCACGGTGGATGACGCGGAGGACCTGTTGGCAGGAGAGGCCGTCATTCTCGCATTGGACGATGACGGCTACTTCCGGGGCAACATTGAGGCGCTTGCGTCCGAGGTGAACATCGCACCCGAGCGTCTTCAGCGGATCCTTGCCCTGGTGAAGACCTTCGACCCGAGCGGGGTGGGCGCCGCCGATTTGCGCGAGTGCCTGCTTTTGCAGATTGACGCCGAATTCCCCGGGGACAAGAATCTGAGGACCCTGGTCAGCACCCATCTTGAGGATTTGGGGAACCGTCGCATCCCGCTTATTGCCCGGGCCATGCGCATTTCAGAGAAACAGGCCGAGGCTCTCGCGGAGCGCGTGTCCATGCTGGAACCGCGTCCGGGCCGGCGCTTCTCCTCGGGGCCCAGTCTGGCGGTCACGCCGGAGGTCATCATCCAGGAGGTGCCAGAAGAGCGCCGCATGGAGGGCGTGCGGCGTTTTGAGGCCGTACCCGCCTCGGACCGCCAGTTTCATGTGCGCTGGAACAATGAATACGTTCATTACATGGGCAAGTCGGCCGACAAGGAGGTGCGCTCCTTTCTGGAGGAAAAGCGCCGCGCGGCGGAAGCCCTGCTCAAGAACCTGAGCCGGCGCGAACAGACGCTGATCAAGGCCGCCGAGGTGATTGCGGAAACGCAGGAGGAGTTTCTCGAGAAGGGGGAAATGTATCTCAAACCGCTCCGGCTCAAGGACATCGCCGAGCGGGTTGGGGCTCACGAATCCACCATGTCGCGCGCGGTCAGCGGGAAATTCATCCAGACGCCCCAGGGGGTAATCGAGATGAAGCGCTTCTTCTCGACCGGGCTGGCGACCGCCGACGGCGAGGGGCAGTCGGCCCGTTCCGTGCAGGCGCAGATACGCCAAATGATCGAGTCGGAAGACAAACGCAGGCCGCTCAGCGATCAGACGCTTGCCGACCTGCTGCACAAACAGGGACTGGAAATTGCGCGGCGCACTGTGGCCAAGTACCGCGAGGAAATGGACATACCCACAAGCGGACGGCGCCGCCACTTCGGCAAATAGGAGAACCCCGACATGCTGGTGCACAGCGTATTCTTCTGGCTGCGTGACGACATTGACGATGTCAAACGGCAGGCATTTCGGGAGGGGCTTGAGTCGCTCCGCGGCGTTCCGGTCGTGCGGGAAATGTATGTGGGCGTGCCGGCCGACTCGCCTGCCCGCCCGGTCTTGGTGACGGACTACGATTTCGCCCTCACCGTGATCATGGAAGACATGACTGCCCACGACGTTTACCAGTCGCACCCGCTGCATCTGGAATTTCTTCGGGAATTTTCGGGTTGCTGGAACCGTGTGCAGATTTACGACGCACTCTGAAGCGCCGACGGATCAGATTCCCCCTTCTTCCGGATAAACAGCGCACTCTCCGGCCACGCCCATGATCGTCCAACATTGCGGGCGGGTCGACCATGATTATTACCGGCGTCAGGATTTCATGCGTGCGTCCAGGGTGTTGCCTATGAAAGAGGTCCGCCGCGCACCCGGTGCGTGCTGACGCAGGAGAAGAGGATTCCGCATGGTTAGCGAGAGCATGCTTCAACCCGTACCCTTGGAAGTGGACGCCACCGGGGTGCGCCTGCGGGTCTGGGATTATGGCGGCGACGGCTCTCCCCTGCTCTTCTGCCACTGTGCCGGAACGCTCGGGCGCATATGGGACCCGGTGATTGACCGGCTTTCCGTTCATGCGCGGATATTGGCCATGGACCTTCGGGGGCACGGCGATTCAGACAAGCCGCAGGGCGCGCAACATTACCACTGGGACTGCTTTGGCGCGGATGTGCTTGCTGTCGTGGAACGGCTGGGTCTCGGCGACGGGGCAATGGCGGTCGGCCACTCCGGCGGCGCCGTTGCCGTGACGCTTGCACAGCTTGCCCGCCCCGGTCTCTTTCGCAGAATCGCCCTCATTGACGCCATCCTGGCAACCGACGCCTTCTTTCCCCCACTCAACCCCATGGCCGAAATAGCGCGCCGCAGAAAAGGCCATTTTGACTCGCGCGACGCGGTTCGCGCGCGGCTCGGCGGCAAGTTTCCGTTTAGCACATGGACTGGGGAGTCGTTTGAGGTCTATGTCGTACACGGCTTCACGGAGTTGCCGGACGGATCCGTTGAACTGAAGTGCCCCGGTTCGACGGAGGCGCACCTCTACGGGTCCTGGTCCACCGAACCGGTACTGAGGCGCATGGGCGAACTGAATGTGCCCGTGCTGCTGGTAACCGGAGAACAAAGCTATATGCTGAGCTATGTCCGTGAGCAGCACCGGGAGACACCGGGTTCGCGGCTGGAAATTCTTGAGAAGGCCGGACACTTCATTCCCCAGGAACAGCCGAAAGAGACCGCCGCACTGCTTGGCGCCTGGTTCGCCTGACCCGCCTCAAACGGGCCGGCGCTGGCCGGCAATGCGGCCGCTGTGCCCTTCCACGACGGCATTGTCAGGGATGTTTCGGGCAACGCAGGCGCCGACACCGATGATGACGTTGGCACCGATGCGCGTGCGGGCGGAGACAACGGCCCCAATGCCGATCACGGTGTTGTCAC
>CAIJOU010000932.1 GCA_903822375.1 Candidatus Hydrogenedentota bacterium | reverse complement strand
GCTGTTTAGCATATTTATCATGCTGTATAAATTGCCACGTGTGATGCTATTATCATCGGTTGCTCACGAGCTCTCTATGACTGGGGAACGTAAAAGTCACCGGCCTTGCGGCGGCTTCATTGCCGCAAGGTCCGTGTGGACTGCCGGGTTGGGGGTCAGACGACCAGAACCCTTTGTTTGAACTTCATGGGCCGGACGGGCAGAAGTGGGCGCTCTATGAGGACGGCACGGCCACTGGCTTTCCAGATGGGACGGTGATTGTGAATAGGGCGATACCACGGATTAACTTACTGCTTGGATGGATAGAAAAGCTCAAGGCAGCGCTGGTCTCCGGCCGACAATGACAAACCATTTTCCTTCTTTGGTTTTTCGCACGGTATTGCGCCAAACATATTGGCAAGGGCTGACGCGCCTGGCGAAAAGTATGCAGTCACGACGTTTTTCTCAAGGTCGTAGCGGGAGAAAACGGCCATGTTTATTGGGCAGCCCGCCGCAGCGAATAATGGATGAAATGCATTTTGAATGGCTTTCGTCGGAGCATTGGCGTCAATGCCATCTCCAAGGTCTTTTGAGTACCACTGAGTCATGATTGAACCCCCCTGACAATGCTAACGACCGCGAATTTTGCTGAATATCCAAGCAACGAAAAACATACCCCCGTGAATGAAGAGATGGAGGAGATAGAGAAATGGAACCAACATAACCAGGAGCGCTAACTTGAGTACGAGGCTTCCCTTCATGAGGACGACAATCACAATGGCAAAAAACGCACCCACGAAGTACACGATCTTCCGCGCGACCTTCGCGGACACGCGCTCGGCGGTGTCAGTTGCGGAGGGCGCGGACAACGGGGTGTCTAGGGCGACTGGCTGCTTTGGTTCAGCATATGGAAGTCTCTCCGCACAGTGGGTGCAATAACGGGAACCATCCTCAATGTTCTTACCGCAGTTTGGACAAAGCATCATGACCCCCAACGTTTGAAATCACCGGGCTGCGCGGCTTTTCGCGCAGCTCCGGTGGATTGATGGGTTGGGCATACTCTGCATTGGAGATTCCTACGGCTCGTAGATGAACGAAAAAAGGAATAAAGGTCTGTCATCGCCGCAGCCTTTCTCGCATAAATAGTAACCATCAAATCCCACTTTCATGTTTTTCTTCCTAAGGTAGGCCCTCGCTTTTCTGAGGTAACTCATGGCCTCCTCATAGCGAACCCCGGACCCTTTTGTTGGGTCGTTGTTATCGCGGTGATAATTCCCGCTCTTGAAAACAACGGTAGGTGTGTCTGCGCGCCGTGCTCCACACTGAAAGACATCATGTTCGTATTCATGACTGCAATAGCGGAGCACTGGATTTTTTGATGAAGATTCGTACGGAACAGGGGCCGATCCATCCCAGTCACCGCGAACGCCAATTGTCGTGACGTTCCCTTGTGAAGAAATGCCTACATAAAAGGAGTCCTCTACACCATGGGCAGAACAGACCGACGGGGCGGCTAGCAGCGCAAGAAGTAGGAGATTACGCATATGAGTCCAAGATGCCCAACGTTTGACATAACCGGCGCTGCGCGGCTTCATCGCGCAGCGTCCGTGT
>CAIJOU010000931.1 GCA_903822375.1 Candidatus Hydrogenedentota bacterium | reverse complement strand
GGCCATGTGTACGGCACGGGAGATACTGGACAGAATTGGAATCCCCTATTACCCGTTGGGCGGGAACCACGATTTTGTGTTGCCCGAATCGCGGGCGTGGTTTGTGGAGGTCTTCGGCAATATTCTTCCAGAGCCGAGAAGCTATTACACTTTCGCGCACAAGGGCATCCGGTTCTGCGTTATGGACCCCTGGTGGCGCTGGCCCGACGGGAGTTTGCGGCCCGACGCGCCAAAACTCGCCATAGACACCATGGATGAGTGCCTGAAAGGGCTGTATTGGGCGCTGCCGGACGAGCAGATGAATTGGTTGGAAGCCATACTATCCCGTGATGGTGCCACACCCACGGTCATCGCCATGCATTATCCCGCCATGCCCGCGCCCGCGCGGCTGCGCAAACCCGGTTTTCGCGACGGCGGCGCGCTGGAGAACGGCCCCGAATTGATGGCAATGCTGGCCCGGTATCCGCAGGCGCGCGCCGTATTTACGGGGCATCTTCACGTCAATTTCATTGCGACCAGCGGATCGGTCACGCATGTGACCACGGGGGCCATGCCGGAATACCCCGTTGAATACCGGGTCATCGAGGTGCATGACGACCGGATGGAAGTGGAAACCCGGGGATTGAGCGACCCCTCATTCGCACTGCGCTCACTCATTCCGGGCCATGAATATACTTCCGGAACACCGGAAGACCGGGCGGCGACAATCTACCTTGGGTAGAAAAGGCCTGCAACCTCATTTCGACGGTTCGCCCAGACCGAAAGCAACGCGGCAGAACTCCGCGTCCGCCTTCAGTGGGTCATTTCCAGCACCACGACCATTTCCCCTTCGTTCATCTTCAACCCGCCGATGCGAACCATTTTTCCAGAGCAGAGGACCATGCATGACTGGACGGCTTTGCGGGGCGCGCCGCCGGGGGACTCGGGGGGAAGTTCCACCGTGATGTCGACGTGTGCCGCGTTCTTGCCCTCGCGCGCCCGACACTGGATGAGCAGGGTGTAGGTGGTGTTGAGCGTGAGCCGTTTATCAGCCCCGGGGGGCACGGTGGCCGACCCGGTGAAGACGCCCCGAAAGGTGTCGTAGGGAAGATCCTCAACAGCCTTGCGGACGGGCTGGGCAGCACTGTCAAACTGCTTTTCCCCACTCCCGGTTTTTACCGCCTGCACCGCCCAAACGTCGAAATGAACTGGTTGGCTCGCCGCATCCGCAGGGGCGGAAGAGACGGCCAACAGGACGGCGCATAAGGTTCCGAGCATCACCAGACATCATCCCTGGAAGTTTTGACCCAGACCGTGGTCACGCCCTCTTTGTTGTCATACCAGTCCACGGTGGCCCCGTTAAGCTCGGTCGACACGGATTCAACTGCATTGGCTTTCACGGTTTCCGGGCTGGGATAGAGAATGGAAAGCAGTGCAATGACGATGATGAGCGCCGCGGCCGCAATCGACATACTGGTCCAGAGACGGTAACTGCGCGGGGCCGGCTCGGCAATGGCGGCGTTGATGCCGGCCATGAAGGTACCGAACTGGCCGTCCGAAATCTCGGGTGTCTTCCTGGCGGCAATTTCTGCACTGCGCCGCAAACGGGTCAAATGGGCCACATACTCCGGGTCGGTGGAAACAGGTGTTTCGGCGCGACGGGCAGTTTCCCCGTCGAAGGCCGCCGCCTGACGCATCAATCGTCGCTTTTCAAACATGCTGTCCATCCTCCAGAATACCCATGCCGCGCAGGGCCGCCTGCAACTTTCGCCGCGCATGGAACAGGCGGCTCATCACGGTACCGGTATTGCAGTTCATCACCACGGCCATCTCCTGGTAGGAGAGCCCCTCGTATTCGCGCAGCAAGAACGCCGTGCGATGGCGCAGGGGCAGGCTGTTCACGGCGCTTTCTATGGCCCCGGCCAGTTCACGGTGCTCCAGGTCCTCGTCCGGCTGGGGCGAGTGCGCCGGACCGTCGGCCGACTGGGCGTCATCGAAGGGTACGGTGTCGAGTCGCCGTTTCTTCAGGTGGTCTTTGCAGCGGTTCGCCGCAATGCGCATCAGCCAGGTTTTAAACCCCGATTCCCCGCGAAAAGCGGGAAGAGCACGGTGTGCGTTCACGAAGGTTTCCTGCGCCAGATCCCAAGCGTCCTCGCGATTGTGAACAAAATGGTAGCACAGTGCGTAGACTTGATTGCGGTACCGCCGAACCAGTTCTTCAAATGCATCCGCCGAGCCGTCTCTGGCACTGGCGACCAAGGGTCCGTCCACTATGCCGGGGTCCTGCACGACCTGATGATTGTCCTTGCCTGTATTATCGGTAACGGCTCTCATCAAGTAGCGGCTCTCATTCGGTCAGTTCCAAGACCCAACGAACTAGACGACCTCAGGATTGAAGTATTCACTTTTCCGGAATGGGGAATTGATATTTGGGAGTCAGGAATTGTAGCCCAAGGCGATATGTACCCGTTATCTCCTTTTGAAGCAAGTACTTATGTGTCTCTTGGTGCCCAACTCTACCTTAACACGGGAAATGTTGGAGGATAAACGTGTGAGTACAAACGAATCAGGTGTTCCGGTCGAGAACGAACCCCATAAGTCCTTCCATGGCAGCCCGATATGGGCTGTCTGGAATACTCCCGAGCGAGGCCAGCGCCTG
>CAIJOU010000930.1 GCA_903822375.1 Candidatus Hydrogenedentota bacterium | reverse complement strand
GGCGACAAAGGGCATGCGCAGCGATTCTTCATACATGAAACGCTTGTCGAACCAGCCATGGTCGCCAAGGAAGAAACCCTGGTCCGAGGTGTATATGACCAGCGTGTTGTCTGTGAGACCTTCCTTGTCCAGCGTGTCGAGCAGACGCCCGACATTGTCGTCCACCGAGGCAATCACCCTGAGGTAATCCTTGATGTACCGTTCATATTTCCAATGCGCCAGCGCATCACCCTCAAGGCCGACCGGAGGGGCCTGCTTCAAGTCCGTCGGCGTCAGGTCCCTGTTGACCCGCATTTCGGCTTCCGCCGCGGCGCGGGAACGGTTCGCGTAGTCGTCCTTGAAGGTGTCCGGCTCGGGGATGTCCTCCGTCTCATACATCTCGCCGTGCTTGGCGTCGGGAATCCAGTTGCGGTGCGGCGCTTTGTGGTGGCACATGAGGCAAAACGGTGCGTCTTTGTCCCGTTTCTGAATGAAATCGATGGCACAATCGGTGATCAGGTCCGTGACGTAACCGGTATGTTTTTGTTTCTTTCCATTCTCAATCATCACGGGATCGACATACTCGCCCTGCCCGGGAAGAATGTTCCAATAGTCAAAGCCGGTCGGATCGCTGACCAGATGCCATTTGCCTATCATGGCAGTCCTGTAACCGGCGCTCTGGAGCAGTTTGGGGAAGGTCTGCTGGCTCCCGTCAAAGGTGTCGTTGTTGGTTCGAAAGCCGTTGACATGGTTGTACTTGCCGGTCAGAATGCAGGCCCGGCTGGGACCGCAAATGGCGTTCGTACAAAGGCAGTTTTCCAGCCGCACCCCTTCCTTTGCGATGCGGTCAATGTTGGGCGTCTTGTTGATCCGGCTGCCGTAGCAGCCTATCGCGTGCGCCGCATGGTCGTCGGACATTATGAAGACGATGTTCGGGCGACTACTCTTGGCCTTCGCCTCCGCCACACCGGGCCATGCACCGAGCGCGGTCCCGGCACCGACCATGCCCAACAAGCCGAGCATATCCCGGCGTGAACACACCTTATTCATACCGCAGTCTCCCGAAGTGCCCACGGCCTGTCAAGCAAAAGAATGTTTTCGAGGAATCTGCCTCAGTCGACATGGTACACGTCGTTGACCTTCATAATGACCGTGCCACCGCTTATGCCGGAACCCACCACAACGCAGCCGCCGTCATCCGTCAGCGTTATTGCATTGGCCGTGGCACTGGGCAGGCTTTCATCACTGAAGTTCCACAGCAGATCGCCGTCACTGGTGAACTTTGAAATGGCCATTTCACCACTGCTCAACGCGCCTGCTGCAATAAGGTCACCCTGTGGTGTCTCGCAGATGGCCTTCGAATAGTGAATCGACTCGCTGTGCCCGTAGGCATTGGCCCAGATCTGGTCCCCATTGCCGTCCACCTTGGTCATCCAGAACCCATAGGTTGACGCCTTGGTTATGTCGTTGATCAGTTCACCGCCAAACACGTAACCGCCGTCCGCGGTCTGTGTGACGGCAAAGGCCTCCGCGCCGTGGTTGTCCGGCACATACTGATAGGTCTTGCTCCATTGCAGCTCGCCGTCTTCGTCCAGTTTAATAAGCAACGCCATGGGTCCATGCGGCGCGCCATTGTCGGAGTAGCCGGCCAGCACATACCCGTGATCCAGCGTTTGCTGACCACCCGTGATCTGCTCCTCGTAAGCCTTCCCGTTGTCATTGATCACCTTCAGGAACTCGACATCGCCGTTGGCTTTGGTCTTCAGGATGCTCGCCAGGCTGTAATGGCCCACATAAGAGTCTCCGAAAGCCACGTAGCCCCCGTCGTCCGTCACTTGCAGAGCGGCAGGCTGGTTTTCGACACAAGGATTCCCCGTATCGTAAGGATTATCCGGCGCGTAGGCTTTTGACCAGGACTCTTTCCCCGTTGAATCGGTCTTGACAAGAAGATAGGAAACCTCAGGCATCAGGTCTTTATAAAAATGCCCCGCACCCAAAAGGATATACCCTCCATCGGAGGTTTGGCGCGCGCCTCTCGCCTCATGACGCCACAGTTCTGTGTTGTTGCTGTCGGGGGTTCGGTTGGAATACGGCTTGTCCCACACTTTGCCGCCGGTGGCATTCAGATTGAGCGCATACATATCATATGAATTGTGATAGCCACCGCCAATAATGAATCCGCCGCCGGCGGTATTGTCCACGGTGAGCCCCCAGATCGAGTTCGGTGACGGAATATAGGACCACCCCAGCGCAGGTTGACGTCCCAGGGACACCACCAGGGCCACTCCGGTCGCTGTGTCAACCCTGGTGCCTGCCGTCGGCTCCTGACTGATGACACAGTTGAGCGGAACGGTAGCGCTGTACGCGGTGGTCAATTCCCCAACCACAAGTTGTTCAGCTACAAGGGTGGTGGTCGCCGCCACCTGGGTCATGCCCACAACATTTGGAACCACCACCGGCTTGCAGCCGACGGTAAGCAGCACGCACACCAGAGCAAAACCCAAGCCCAACACCCTGCGTGACATAACGCGTTTCTCCTGTATCCGTTCCGCCTTTGGCTCCGGAGTAATGGCACAATACCCGACTCCCGGAGTTAACCGGCCGACCCAATGTAGGTTTGTCCCTTGACTTGAACGATTTGATGTTACACTGCCGCCCTGTTTTTCGTCAATAGCGCAGTTTACGGAGGTGAACGCGATTATCCGCTTGACTGCAAACCCCAATACGTCATAGGGTATCAAAGCCACGCCGCAAATGGGCGTGGACCTCCATTTTCACGCACAACAAGAGAAAGGACCGCGTATTTTGCAGCGCCCGGTGGATGTTCTGGTGGTCGGTGGCGGACCGGCAGGAATGATGGCAGCCATCGCCGCCGCACAAAACGGCGCGGCCGTTGCGCTCGTAGAGAGACTGCCGCGTCCCGGAACGAAGCTTGTCGCCACGGGTGGAGGCCGATGTAATCTCACCAACGCGCTAGTCAAGACGGACTATCTGGCCCGGTTTGGCAGACAAGGCAAGTTCATGCGTCCAGCCCTGGATGTCTTGGACGCGCCAAGCCTCAGGCATTTCTTCACGTTACTGGGCATTGAAACCCACTGTGTTGACGGTCTTCATGTGTTTCCGGTCTCTGAATCGGCGGTGGATATCCGGGATGCACTGCTCGCCTGTTGCCTTAATCTCCCAATTGCAATCCATACGGCCTCCGCTGCAACCGCTCTAACCAACCATGACGGTGCCATCACAGGTGTCGAGACCGCAGAAGGCCCTCTGCAGGCACCGCGGGTCATTCTTGCCGCAGGGGGCTGCGCCTGGCCGGGACTGGGCTCGAACGGGTCCGGCTTTGTGCTGGCGCAGACGGTCGGGCATACCGTTGTACGACCGGTTCCCGCGCTGGTTCCGCTCGTGACGGAGGAAGGCTGGCCGCGCCGCTGCGCGGGCATAGTGATTCCAGGCGCCCGGATTCGAATCGATCTGCCCAAGGCATCACGTGCGGGCGTGACCGGCGACCTGCTGTTCACCCATCGTGGACTGTCCGGCCCGGCGGCGCTCGACCTCTCCGGCGATGTTGCGCGGCTCCTGACTGAGACGGGAAAACCTGTTCCCGTGCGTTTGCATCTCACCCCCGAAAACGACGTGGAAGCATGGTCATCAACCATCGCGGCATGGCGCACCGAACACCCCCGGCGCCTCGTGAAAAACCTGGTGGCGCTTCTTCTGCCGCACAGCCTTGCCGACGCAGTCTGTGCGGAAACCGGCAGTGGCGCGGATTTGCACGCCGCGGAACTCCCGCGCGCCACACAACGGCGGCTGGCGGAATGGCTTTCCGGCATCGTCGTCCATATTGTGGACACTGAGGGGTTCAACAAGGCAATGGTTTCGGCGGGTGGGGTATCCCTGCGAGAGATTAATCCGCGAACGCTGGAAAGCCGGCTGGTACGCGGACTGTATTTTGCCGGGGAGATTCTGGACATCGACGGCCCCTGCGGCGGCTACAACCTGCAGTGGGCCTTCTCGAGTGGAATGCTCGCCGGAAAGTCTGCTGCGCAATCGCTCTGACGGTGCCCCATCGGCCAAGAATACATGCCGACTCAGGTTTGTGCGAAGAACCGCGCGCAGGCATCGAGAATGCGTGCCGTGGCCTGACCGTCCCCATAGGGATTGGGAATGACGGGCCAGGGACGCCCGGGATGGTCCAAGACGGCATTGGCCGCCGTGATAATGCGTCCGGGGTCGGTGCCCACCAATTGAACCGCGCCGGACTGCACCGCTTCGGGCCGTTCCGTGGTGTCGCGCATGACGAGCACGGGTTTGTGGAGACTGGGGGCCTCCTCCTGAACACCGCCGGAGTCGGTGAGCAGCAGCGTTGCATGGTCCATCATCGAAACAAAGGGCAGGTAAGGCAGGGGGTCGATCAGCCGAATGTTGTCGAGCCCAGGCGCGCCAAGGATGCGGTTGACGGGTTCGCGCACGTTGGGATTGAGATGGACCGGGTAAACGAACACGGCGAGGGGATGCTGGCGGGCAAGGATGGCAATGGCGTTGCAGAGGTCTTCAAACCCCCGGCCAAAGCTCTCGCGACGGTGCCCGGTGATGAGTACCATGGGGCGGTCCCACCACCCCGCGTCGTCGCGGGCGGGAAGTCCGGCGATGTCGGGAGGATTGGCGCGAACACGGTCCACGGCCATGAGTAGTGCATCGATGACGGTGTTGCCGGTGACAAATATGCCGGCGTCCGCCACGCATTCGCGCAGAAGGTTCTGCCGGTTCGATTCCGTCGGGGCAAAGTGCAGCGCTGTGATGCGTGACGTGAGCACCCGGTTGGCCTCTTCGGGCCAGGGGGATTCCATATTGCCCGTGCGCAGTCCCGCTTCGACATGGCCAACGGGAATGTGATGGTAGAAGGCGGCCAGTGCGGCGGAGAGCACCGTCGTGGTGTCGCCCTGCACCAAAACCATGTCGGGCTTGCATTCACCAAGATAGCTGTCAACGGCAGCGATGGCACGCGATGTGAACCCGCCGAGCGTCTGTCCCGGTTGCATGAGGTCGAGATCCGCGTCAGGAACGACCCCGAACACCTCCAGCACCTGGTCAAGCATCTGGCGATGCTGTGCCGTGACGCAGACATGGGCCTGAAGTGTGGGATGGTCGCGCAGCGCCAGAACAACCGGGCAGAGTTTAATGGCTTCGGGGCGGGTGCCGAAAATGATGGAGATGGTCTTTTTCATGGGGCCGGATTATAGCATCAAGAATGACGCTTTGGACAAGCGGTGAAACAGGCGAAACAAGGTCAGCAAGCAGGCAGACGGGAATGTCTGCCCGCATTGACCCATGATTGGGGCGGAAGCCAAGGAACACGCCGCTGATTCAGCTTTTCGGTACCAGCGAGTTCAGATACTCTTCGAGGTTGGTGTAGTCGTGCCCTTTACGGACTTGCGAGCCATCCGCGGGGTCGTTGGGATTGAGATGATGCCTCTCTTCCCACTTGTCGGGCATGCCGTCGCCATCCGAATCCAAGGGGGCGTCCGTGCTCTTCAATTCCGGCCAGCCGCCGACTTGATCCTGCGAATCGATGACTTTGCCGGTACGGTTCTCGACATCCTGTACGATCCTTGCATCGACGGCATCGCGCCTGAGCGAGGCACCCGCGTGTTCCAAAACGGATTTCAGCGCCTTTCCGGCGCTTTGGGTGACAGGCACTTTCACATCCTCTGTGAAGGGCTTGCCAACTTTCCATGTGTCAATGTTACCGTCATAACGATACTTGGTCCCAGGAGCATTGAGCCAGCGCTTAAAGTCCAGCGCGGCGTAATTGTCCTTTGTAAGGTCCTTGCGCCCCTCGAACATGTTGCCGCTCATATATCCGTGCGCGCTGAGGGGCAGTTCCGATTTCATCGCGATTGGAAGGGCATCGAGATTGGTCTCCGGCCCGGGCCGGAACCAGTTATTTACGATGTTGACCTGGTTGTCGCAGACGTTGGCGGTGCCGGTCCAGTTGTACACGACATTGTTGCGAAAGTCGATCACCCACTGCGGCGCCGCTGTGCCGCCCCCGAGCGTGGGATGCCGGTCGCGACTGGTGGCAAATAGGTTGTGATGGACGGTGATGTTGCTGAGGGGTTGACGGAACGAAGCGCACATGGCGTGTGCGCCCTTCTCGTGAATGCTGTGGTTCAGCGCCTCGCTCATGATGCACCATTGCATCGTGTAGTTCTTGCAGCCCCGCTCGTCCTGGGTGCCGTCTATTGCCCAACTTGCCGATATATGGTCGAGGATGATCCGGTCGCAATAGTCGATTGTAAGCCCGTCGGCACCGCCGATATCCTTGTTCCGGTCGCCCAAGCGGACGCGAATATAGCGAACGATTATATCGGAGCTGTTCTTCGCCTTGAACGTGTTGCCTTCCAGCGTAATCCCGTCGCCGGGGGCGGTCTGCCCCGCAATGGTCAGGCACTGCTTCTCAATCACCAGTTGCTTTTTCAAGTGGATGGTCCCGGAAAGGTCGAATACAATCGTTCGCGGGCCGGTGGCTGAAACGATGCCCTGCCGCAGTGAACCCGGTCCGCCATCCTCAAGATTCGTCACATGATAGACGTCACCGCCACGCCCGCCTTTGGCCACAGCACCCGCACCTTCCGCGCCGGGAAAGGCAGGGATAGATTTCTCCGCTGTCGCCACCGCGGCAAAGGCCAGAACGGCGAGGGCAGCCAGCGTCGCATGTCGATTCATGGGTTACGAACTCCTGCATGGGAATTGATGCTTCAGCAAGACAACCCGCTCCAGTGGACGTCACAACTGTCTCCGAAACTGATATGAGGACCACAGTCTAGGCCCTCCCGATTGCGCGATCAAACCGCGGCATCCTGCATCGCCCGTCGACACAAGATTCGACCGTTGACCTTTAGCCGGCCAAAGATGTAACTTTACCTGCGAACAGCAGTGCAACCGACATGATTATCCAACTCAAGGGAGCGCGACGCAGTATGAATGCAAACCGTCTGATTCCGTTTTTCCTCATTCTCACCCTCCTGATGCCCCTTGTGTCGGCACAAACGCCCGGCATGGGGCAGCTTTACCGGGTCAAGGATGCCGAGACCCGGTCGATCAGCCCCGAAAACCTGACTGGAGAGAAGGGCAAGGGCGGCATGGCCACGCTGGAGCAGGGAACGGCCGCCAAAGCAGCACGGGAATTGGGACAGGGATGGAAGGTGAACCCCTACATCCACATAGAACCGGGCAAGACCTTCACCCTGGGCCAGACTGAAGGCTCGGGCATCATCAACCACATGTGGATGACGCCGGTCGGCGACTACCGCCTGCTGATCATGCGCTTCTACTGGGACGGCGAGACGGAGCCGTCGGTGGTGGCGCCGGCGGGCGACTTCTTCGCGGCGGGCTGGGGCATGGGCAACGAACCCCGCATCACCTCGCTGGCGATATGCGTGAACCCCAGAAGCGGGCTCAATTCCTATTGGCAAATGCCCTTCCGGAAGGGGTTCCGCATCACCATGGAGAACCAGGGCGACAAGCAGGCGACCATTTACTACCAGATCAACTATTCCCTTGAAGCCGTGCCGGAGAACGCCGCGTACTTTCACGCACAGTTCCGCCGCGTCAACCCGCTGCCGTACAAGGACGTCTACACCATTCTTGACGGCGTGAAGGGCACGGGCCAGTATGTGGGAACCTACCTTGCCCACGGCGCGAACAGCGACGGCTGGTGGGGCGAGGGCGAGGCCAAGTTCTACATTGACGGCGATGCCGACTTCCCCACCATCTGCGGCACAGGCGAGGAGGACTATTTCTGCGGGTCCTACGGCTACAACGAGCGCAAGGAAAGAGGGAACTGGACTTACGAAAACTTTACCAGCCCCTACACGGGTTTCCATCAGATACCGTTCAAGGGCGAACAGCGCCGCTTCGGTGAATACCGCTGGCACATCACTGACCCTGTGCGCTTCAAGAGCGATCTGCGCGTCACTTTCCAGTCCATCGGCTGGCAGAGCGAGGGGCGCTACCTGCCGCTGCAGGATGACCTCGCGTCCGTGGCCTATTGGTATCAAAACGAACCGCACACCCCCTTCCCACCGCTGCCTGCGAAGGAAAAACTGATCATCAAGGACTAGAACCGGTGAAACAGGCCTTTCCAGACGGCCTCAAATCCTCTTTGGAGGCAATCCGCACAGGCACATTGGCTTGGACATGCAGGATAGACGACCCCGGCCGTCAACCCGTAAGACATTCCAAAGGTCGACGGGCGGGGGCGTCTGTCCTGTGTTTCGCTGGCAGTATTGTTCTGCTATGCGCATTGGCACTTGCCTGCGCGGCTTCCAGCGCGGCAGATTCCCCCGTGAATGTGCGGGACTTCGGGGCGGTCGGCGACGGCGCCGTGCTGGACACAGCAGCCGTGCAGAAGGCCATCGACACCTGCGCGACGGGCAACGGCGGAACCGTCCACTTGGGCCCAGGAATCTATCTCTGCGGAAGCCTGCACTTGAAGAGCGGCGTCTTTCTGCATCTTGACGCCGGAGCCACGCTGAAAGGGAGCAAGAACAACGCAGACTATGACCCGCCGGAGAAGCTCGGTTTCCCAAACGGGGCGGATGATGAGACTTCCCTCTTCCATTATTCCCTGCTCTGGGCCGAGGATGCGGAGCGCCTTGGTATCACCGGGG